>NZ_JBGDVI010000025.1:0-60984 GCF_046551895.1 Salmonella sp. SAL03688 | reverse complement strand
AGGATAGAGGATAATCGCGTTGGGTGCGTTTGAACTCAGTCATCATCACGTTCTCCGGATTTAAGTCTGGAACGTGTCAACGCTATTCAGGACGGGTCACCGTCTACAAAAAAGCCCCTCGTGAAGAGGGGCTTAATGGCTATCGGGCTAATTAACCAAGCTGCTTACGCGCATTACGGAAGATACGCATCCACGGGCTATCCTCGCCCCAGTTTTCCGGGTGCCAGGAGTTGGCGACGGTGCGGAATACACGTTCCGGATGCGGCATCATAATCGTCACCCGACCGTTTTCGGTCGTCACCGCCGTGATGCCGTTCGGCGAACCGTTCGGGTTAGCCGGATAGGTTTCAGTCACCTTACCAAAGTTATCAACGTAGCGCAGAGCGACCAGGCCTTTGCTCTCAAGCGCGGCAAGATGCGCATCGTCCCGCACCTCAACGCGCCCTTCCCCATGGGAAACCGCAATCGGCATCTGTGATCCTACCATTCCTTGCAGCAGCAGCGATGGGCTTTGCGTCACTTCCACCAGGCTGAAGCGGGCTTCGAAGCGGTCAGAATGGTTACGTACAAAACGCGGCCACAGTTCGCTGCCCGGGATCAGCTCGCGCAGATTCGACATCATCTGGCAACCGTTGCACACGCCCAGCGCCAGCGTCTGCGGACGATGGAAGAAGGTTTCGAATTCGTCGCGCACCCGATGGTTAAACAGAATGGATTTCGCCCAGCCTTCACCCGCCCCCAGCACGTCGCCGTAGGAAAAGCCGCCGCAAGCCACCAGCGCATGGAAGTTGCCCAGACCGATACGACCGCCCAGCAGGTCGCTCATATGGACGTCAATCGCGTCAAAGCCCGCACGATGGAACGCCGCCGCCATCTCCACGTGAGAGTTCACCCCCTGCTCGCGCAGTACAGCGACTTTCGGTCGTGCGCCTGTCGCAATGTACGGCGCGGCGATATCTTCATTAATATCAAACGACAGCTTCACGTTGAGGCCCGGATCGGCATCATTCGCTTTCGCCTCGTGTTCCTGGTCAGCACATTGCGGATTGTCGCGCAGACGCTGCATCTGCCAGGTGGTTTCCGCCCACCAGACACGCAGCGTAGTGCGGCTTTCGCTGAATACCGTCTGGTCATTAGCGGTAATCACAAAGCGATCGCCAGCCAGGGCCTGACCAAGGTAGTGGACGCAGTCAGCAAGACCGTACTGCGCCAACAGCGCTTCTACCGCGTCTCTGTCTTCAGCGCGTACCTGAATCACGCCGCCCAGCTCCTCGTTGAACAGTGCGGCCAGATGGTCATCGCCCAGCGCGGCGATATCGACCTGCACGCCGCAGTGGCCGGCAAAGGCCATCTCGGCCAGCGTCACCAGCAGACCGCCGTCGGAACGGTCGTGCCAGGCCAGTAATTTACGCGCAGCGACCAGCGCCTGCATGGCGTCATAGAAGCCTTTCAGTTGCGCGACGTCACGCACGTCCGCGGGTTTGTCGCCAAGCTGACGATAGACCTGCGCCAACGCCGTTGCGCCCAGCGCGTTGTGGCCCTTGCCAAGATCGATCAGCAGCAAGGCGTTATCTTCCGTTGACAGCTGCGGCGTAAGGGTGTGACGCACGTCTTCCACGCGGGCAAACGCGGAAATCACCAGCGACAGCGGCGAGGTCATTTCGCGCTGTTCGTTGCCTTCCTGCCAGCGGGTTTTCATCGACATCGAATCTTTGCCCACCGGAATCGTCAGGCCAAGCTGCGGACAGAGTTCCTCTCCCACCGCTTTAACTGCGTCATACAAACCGGCATCTTCGCCAGGATGACCGGCTGCCGCCATCCAGTTAGCGGAAAGCTTGATGCGCTTGATATCGCCAATCTGCGTCGCGGCAATGTTAGTCAACGCTTCACCGACGGCCAGACGGGCGGAGGCGGCAAAGTCCAGCAGCGCCACCGGCGCGCGCTCGCCAATCGACATCGCTTCGCCGTAGTAGCTGTCGAGGCTGGCGGTAGTGACCGCGCAGTCAGCCACCGGGACCTGCCACGGGCCAACCATCTGGTCACGCGCCACCATACCGGTGACGGTACGGTCGCCAATAGTGACAAGGAAGGTTTTTTCCGCCACGGTCGGCAGATGCAGAACACGATTTACCGCGTCGGCAATCGTGATATCCGCGCGGTTCAGCGCATCGCCTTTCGCCTTCAATGTTTGCACATCGCGGGTCATTTTCGGCGTTTTGCCCAGCAGGACATCCAGCGGCAGGTCGATCGGCTGATTGTCGAAATGGTTATCATGCAACGAGAGATGCTGTTCTTCGGTAGCGTCGCCAATGACCGCATACGGCGCGCGTTCGCGCTTACACAGTTCATCGAACAGCGGCAACTGGTCAGCCGCGACCGCCAGTACGTAGCGCTCCTGGGATTCGTTACACCAGATTTCCAGCGGGCTCATGCCCGGCTCGTCGCTAAGAATGTCGCGCAGTTCGAATTTCCCGCCGCGCCCGCCGTCGCTCACCAGCTCCGGCATCGCATTGGAGAGACCGCCCGCGCCCACATCATGGATAAACAAGATTGGGTTAGCGTCGCCCAACTGCCAGCAGCGGTCGATCACCTCCTGGCAGCGGCGTTCCATTTCCGGGTTATCGCGCTGAACAGAGGCAAAATCGAGATCCGCATCAGACTGGCCGGAGGCCATTGACGATGCCGCGCCGCCGCCGAGGCCGATATTCATCGCCGGGCCGCCAAGGACGATCAGCTTCGCGCCGACGACGATCTCGCCTTTCTGCACGTGATCGGCGCGGATATTACCGATCCCGCCCGCCAGCATGATCGGCTTATGGTAGCCGCGCAGCTCTTCGCCGTTGTGGCTGTTCACTTTCTCTTCATAAGTACGGAAGTAACCGGTCAGCGCCGGGCGACCAAATTCGTTGTTAAACGCCGCGCCGCCCAGCGGACCTTCGGTCATGATATCCAGCGCGGTGACAATACGTTCCGGCTTGCCAAAATCCTCTTCCCACGGCTGTTCAAAGCCCGGAATACGCAGGTTGGAAACGGAGAAGCCCACCAGCCCGGCTTTTGGTTTCGCACCACGCCCGGTGGCGCCTTCATCACGAATTTCGCCGCCGGAACCGGTCGCCGCCCCCGGCCACGGAGAGATGGCGGTTGGGTGGTTATGCGTTTCGACCTTCATCAGAATGTGCGCGGGCTCCTGATGAAAATCGTAACGGCCGGTATTGTGGTCGGCGAAGTAGCGCCCCACCGCAGATCCTTCCATCACCGCGGCATTGTCTTTATAGGCAGAGAGCACATAGTCCGGCGTGGTTTCGAAGGTGTTTTTAATCATTTTAAACAGCGACTTCGGCTGCGGTTTACCGTCGATAATCCAGTCGGCATTAAAAATCTTGTGGCGGCAGTGCTCGGAGTTCGCCTGGGCGAACATGTACAATTCGATATCGTTCGGGTTGCGCCCCAGTTTGGTAAACGCCTCCTGCAAATAGTCGATTTCATCTTCCGCCAGCGCCAGACCAAGACGCAGGTTGGCGTCAATTAACGCCTGACGGCCTTCTCCCAGCAGATCGACACTGGAAACCGGCGCAGGCTGATGGTGGATAAACAGTTTTTCCGCATCGGTTAAAGAAGAGAACACCGTCTCCATCATACGGTCGTGCAGCTCTGCGGCCACTTGTCGCCACTGTTCCGCCGTCAACGTCGAAGCCTCGATATAGTACGCTACGCCGCGCTCCAGCCGCTCAACCTGTTGCAGGCCGCAGTTGTGGGCGATATCCGTTGCTTTTGAAGACCAGGGGGAGATGGTACCAGGACGCGGTGTGACCAACAGGAGTTTACCCGCCGGCGTATGGCTGTTAAGCGCCGGGCCGTATTGCAACAGACGGGTAAGCTGCTCCTGCTCGCTATCATTTAACGGGGCGTTCAGGTCAGCAAAATGGACATACTCAGCGTATATATTGTGGACCTGGAGGTTGGCAGCCTGAAAGCGCGCCAGCAGTTTATTGATACGGAATGCAGACAGTGCAGGCGAACCACGCAGAATTTCCATCATAAGTCTCTCGTCTTCTAAGCTTCGGTGTGCGCAAGGGGGGAAACGGCCGCCATTATAAAGAATCTGACGCGCTGACGAAACCGTTTGCGTAGAAATAAAATCACCGCTTTTTCTTGTCATACGGTGCGGCTACCGTTGCGAATAAGTTGCCAACTGGCGCATTGTTACGCAAAATGCCGCTCATTAATGACTTATCTATTGCAGCAAAACATCTTTTTCAGCCTGAGGCAACGCACGATCCAGAGAATTAACTAATTGAAAAAATTAAAGATTAATTATCTGTTCATCGGCATATTGACGCTGCTGCTGGCAGCAGCCCTTTGGCCCTCAATCCCCTGGTTCGGTAAAACCGAAAACCATATCGCCGCGATTCAAGCCCGGGGGGTACTGCGCGTCAGTACGATCGACTCGCCATTAACCTATTCCGTTATCAACGGTAAAAAATATGGTCTGGACTATGAACTGGCGCAGCAGTTCGCCAACTATCTCGGCGTGAAGCTGAAAGTGACGGTGCGCCAGAATATCAGCCAGTTGTTTGACGATCTGGATAACGGCAATGCCGACCTGCTCGCGGCTGGGCTGGTCTACGACAGCGCACGCGTTAAAAACTATCAGCCCGGCCCCATGTATTATTCAGTTTCGCAACAGCTCGTCTACCGGGTCGGACAATATCGCCCACGTTCGCTGGCGACCGTTAACGAGAATCAGCTTACCATTGCGCCAGGGCACGTCGTGGTCAATGACTTACAGCGTTTAAAAGAGACAAAGTTTCCCGACCTGAGCTGGAAAGTGGATGATAAAAAAGGCTCGACGACGCTGCTGGAAGAGGTCATCAGCGGCAAACTGGATTACACCATTGCCGATTCAGTGGCGATCAGTCTGTTTCAGCGCGTTCATCCCGAACTGGCCGTGGCGCTGGATGTCACGGATGAACAGCCCGTGACCTGGTTTAGCCGACTGGACGACGATAATACGCTCTCCGCCGCGCTGCTCGATTTTTTCAATTCGATCAATGAAGACGGTTCTCTGGCGCGGATCGAAGAGAAATATCTGGGACATGGCGATGATTTCGACTACGTTGATACCCGCTCTTTCCTGCGAGCGGTGGATAACGTCCTGCCGGAGCTGGAACCGTTATTTAAAAAATATGCCAAAGAGATAGACTGGCGCCTGCTGGCGGCGATTTCTTATCAGGAATCGCACTGGGATCCGCTGGCGACCTCGCCAACCGGCGTGCGCGGCCTGATGATGCTGACTAAAAATACCGCCCAAAGTCTGGGGCTGACCGACCGTACCGATGCGGAGCAAAGCATCAGCGGCGGCGCTCGCTATCTTGAAGATATGATGGCTAAAGTTCCCGAAACCGTTCCGGAAGACGAGCGTATCTGGTTTGCCTTAGCCGCCTACAATATGGGTTATGCGCACATGCTCGATGCCAGATCGCTGACGGTAAAAACCAAAGGCAATCCGGATAGCTGGACCGATGTGAAGCAGCGTTTGCCTCTGTTAAGCCAAAAACCGTATTACAGTAAGCTAACCTACGGTTACGCGCGTGGACATGAGGCTTATGCTTATGTGGAAAATATCCGTAAATACCAGATAAGTTTAGTGGGGTATTTGCAGGAAAAAGAAAAGCAGGAAGCGGAAGCCATGAAACTGGCGCAGGATTACCCGGCGGTGTCGCCGGAGGAGCTGAATAAAGCGCCCTTCCCCCTCCTGTCGTTTTTATCGCAGTCATCAGGCTACCTGACGCATTCGCCGTCTTTACTGTTTACGCCGCAGAAGAAAGAAGAAAAATAGCGCGATGGTCTTATCGGATGGCGACGCGCAACTTCTTATCCGGCATTGCGCTATACTGTCGGCCCCGCGCCTTCCGCACGGTCGGCTTTCTTCAGGGCTTTAATTTCCTGACGACGCATACGGAAAAAATCACTGAGCAGCGTCGCACATTCATCGCGCAGCACCCCTTCAATAATGTCGACCCGGTGATTCATTCCCGGATGGTGCAGCACATCAATTAGCGATCCGGCCGCGCCGGTTTTTGCATCGCGCGCGCCAAAGACAACGCGTCCAATGCGGCTATGCACCATAGCGCCTGCGCACATCACACAGGGTTCCAGCGTGACATACAGCGTGGTATCCAGTAACCGGTAATTCTGCAATACCAGACCTCCCTGACGCAGCGCCATTATTTCAGCGTGCGCAGTAGGATCGTGGCGGCCAATGGGTCGGTTCCAGCCTTCGCCAATGACGCGATGGTTATGCACCAATACCGCGCCAACCGGAACCTCGCGTTCGTCCCAGGCGCGTTTCGCCAGCGTCAGCGCGTGGCGCATCCAGTATTCGTGATCTAATTCGACATCAGACAAAGAGGTAACTCCGGTAATGAAAGCGGGCGGCATTATACACAGACGCTATGCGTTTCACTATTCGAGCTGCTGCAACTCGCCGTGCGGCGTCACCCGCCAGCGATGCTGGCAAAAATAAAGCAGCGGGTTATCCTGTTTGCTGTCGCTGTAGCCGCTATAAAGACGCAGCGGCGTACCGATTTTACGTTCCAGTTGCGCGACTTTTTCATGGCCCAGACAGCGCACGGTTAATACCCAGCCGCCATACCGTCGCGCCATCTGGCTGGCGATGAGGTTAACGCGCGGCAGCCACGGCGTATCAAAATAGACTTGCTCTACCAAGGATTGCGGAGAACCGGTAATAAGCCAGATATCCGCGTCAGAGCTCAATAGATAGGTGGTCAGACGCTCCTGTACAACCGGAAACGCCGTGACGTTAGCGCGAAACCAACGGACAAAATCCGCCTGATGCGCCTGCAAACGCGTTTCGCTATGGCCAAAAGTACAGCCCCACAATAACAGACTCATCGGCCAGCGGGCCGCACGCCCTTTTACCAGTAAACCGATACCGATAATGGGCAACAACGGCAGTACGAGCAGCGCATTTAGCGGCTGACGGCGCAGCAAATAACGCAGAAAACTGCCGAACATATCCTGTTGATGTAACGTTCCATCCAAATCAAAAAAGACGACACGACGCTCGTGGCTGACCAAACCTTACTCCTCTGGATCATTGAACCCCAGCAGCCAGGTAAAAATAAACCCGGCAATTACCGCTATTAAATAGCCTAACAGATAGAACAGGACTTTTCCGGCAACAATTGTTAATGCCAGCGGCAAACCGGAAATACCAAAGGTAATTACCGTCGCCACTTTCCAGTAGCTGATCAACGCCCCGCCTACCGCGCCGCCGAGGCAAGCGCCAATAAATGGCTTACCCAATGGCAGCGTGACGCCAAAAATCAGCGGCTCGCCAATCCCCAGCAGTCCGACCGGAAGCGCGCCTTTAATCACCTTTTTGAGCCGCGCATTGCGGGTTTTCATCAGTACGGCAATGGCCGCGCCTATCTGACCAACGCCCGCCATCGCCAGGATGGGAAACAGCGCGTTATAGCCGTGCGCTTGCACCAGCTCCACATGAATAGGCACCAGCCCCTGATGCAGCCCGGTCAGTACCAACGGCAGGAAAGTTCCGGCTAGCACCGCGCCCACCAGAAAACCGCCGCGATCGATAGCCCAGGACGCGCCGTGAGCAATAGCGTCTGAAATCCAGCCGCCAAGCGGTTGCAGAGCGACAATCGCTATCGCGCCGGTGATAACAGTCGTCAATAAAGGGTTAAGAATTAACTCCAGCGACCCCGGCAGCAGCTTACGGAACTGGCGCTCAATCCAGCACATTAACGCCACCACCAGCAGGACGGCGATAACGCCGCCCCGTCCCGGCTGAAGCACCTCGCCAAAGAGCGTAATCTGCGCCAGTTGCGGGCTGGAAAGGATCCCCGCCATCACGCCGCCTAACGCCTGCGATCCGCCAAAGACTTTCGCGGTATTGACGCCAACCAGAATGTTCATGATAGCGAATACCGCGCTACCAAATATCCCCATCAGGCCCAGCAGGTTAGGATAGTGGACAGCAACATCGCCGACGATATCCGGACGTTTAAGAATGTTGATAATGCCGGTAATCAAGCCGGATGCGATAAAGGCGGGGATAAGCGGTATAAAAACATTCGCCAGCTTACGCAACGCATCGCTCATCGGCGCTTTATACTTCGCTTTCGCCTCGGATTTGGTACGCGCCATAGCATCGTCCGGCTTTACACCACCTGCGGCAATCTGCACGCGCATCGCATCAACCACCTGCGCAGCCTTCCCCGGCCCAACGATCAGCTGATGTTGCTCCCCTTGCTTTACGTATCCACTGACGCCAGGCAACGCTTTTAAGCGCGGAATATCCAGTTGGCTGTCGTCCTGTACCTCCACCCTGACTCGCGTCATACAGTTTTCCAGGCGCAGAATATTTTGCTCTCCGCCGATACCACGTAAAATGTCGCTGGCGAGCGCTGCCGTCTTATCCATACACACCTCTTTAGTGTTCTAACGCCGCCCTTAAAAAGCCCTGATGAGCGGCGAGTTTTTCCCTGGCGGCTGCAGCATCCAGCCCCGTAAGCGCCATCAAAATGGCGGGCTTAACCTCAAAATCGGTCTGTTTCAGCAACGTTTCCGCCTCTTCACGACCTATCCCGGTCGCTTCAACGACCATCCGACACGCGCGATCGACCAGTTTGACGTTGGTGGCTTTCATATCCACCATCAGGTTTTGATAGACCTTGCCGAACTTCACCATCGCGCCGGTAGAAATCATATTGAGCACCATTTTCTGCGCGGTGCCGGATTTCAGCCGCGTGGAGCCGGTAAGCGCTTCCGGCCCGACAACGGGCGAAATAGCGATATTAGCCTCCCGCGCAATAGGCGAATCTGGATTACAGGAGACGGCAACAGTGGTACAACCGGACTGTCGCGCATAGCGCAGGCCGCCAATCACATAGGGTGTACGACCCGACGCCGCGAGCCCCACGACCAGATCCTGTTCTTGCAGATTTAGCGCGACAAGATCGTCTTCGCCTGCCTGTTGGCTGTCTTCCGCGCCTTCGACCGCCTTCAGCAACGCGCCCGGCCCACCGGCAATCAGCCCGACGACCAGACCGTGCGGAACGCCAAACGTCGGGGGGCATTCTGAGGCATCCAGTACGCCAAGCCGACCACTGGTGCCCGCGCCCATATAGATGATACGTCCGCCAGACTTCAGCGCCGCCGCAGCGGCATCCACCGCACGCGCAACGTCAGGCAGAGTGGCTTTTACCGCTTCCGCTACCAGCGTATCCTGTTCATTAAAACGCTTAACTAATTCAGGAGTAGGCAACGCATCCAGATCCATCGTTTGCGGGTTACGGGTTTCAGACACTAAGGTACCAAGATTCATTTTTGTCCCTCTGGAATTTTTAATTCATAATAAGCGTCCATGATGGAATAGAATATTCCCCCAGGCGAGTGAAATTTCGTTTTGTCGTCGCCATCACGTTTCGCAGGAGCTGCCCATGAACTGTTTGATTCGTATTCGCCAGCGTTATCCGGATCTCGCGCAAAGCGACAGGAAACTGGCGGATTATCTGCTCGCGCAACCGGATACGGCGCGACATCTGAGCTCGCAGCAACTGGCGGCCGAAGCGGGCGTCAGCCAATCCAGCGTAGTCAAGTTCGCGCAAAAACTGGGGTTTAAAGGGTTTCCGGCGTTGAAACTGGCTATCAGCGAAGCGTTGGCCAGCAATCCTAATCCGCATTCCGTTCCCGTTCATAACCAGATTCGCGGCGACGATCCGATGCGCCTGGTCGGAGAAAAATTAATTAAAGAGAATGTGGCGGCGATGCACGCCACGCTGGACGTTAACAGTGAAGAAAAGCTGTTAGAAAGCGTCACGATGCTGCGCCACGCCCGCCGTATTGTGATCACCGGGATTGGCGCCTCTGGGCTGGTGGCGCAAAATTTTGCCTGGAAGCTACTGAAGATTGGCATTAACGCGGTGGTTGAGCGCGATATGCACGCCCTGCTGGCGACGGTGCAGGCGCTGGCGCCGGAGGATCTGCTGCTGGCGATCTCTTATTCCGGGGAGCGGCGCGAGCTGAACCTGGCGGCGGACGAAACATTACGCGCAGGCGCGAAAATCCTGGCCATTACCGGTTTTTCTCCCAACGCCTTGCAGCAGCGCGCCACCCGCTGTCTGTATACGATTGCCGAAGAGCAAGCGACGCGCAGCGCCGCTATCTCCTCGACACATGCGCAAATGATGTTGACCGACTTACTGTTTATGGCGCTGGTACAACAGGATTTAGAGCGGGCGCCGGAGCGTATTCGCCATAGCGAGGCGCTGGTAAAAAAACTGGTTTGAAAATGGCTCTTCCGCCTCATGCAGAAGAGCTATCAAGTTTATTGCGCTTCTTTCGCGTGAATCAATTGCGTCAGGAGTGTGTTAACCGGTACAGCAATATTGTTCTGAGCGCCGATTCGCGCAATCGCACCATTTAAATAGTCGATTTCAGTCAGTCGGCCTTTATGTAAATCCTGATGCATAGAAGGATAGTGGTGGCCGCTCTCACGCGGATCGAACACTTTCTTCACCGTATTCATCACCATTTGCTCAGTCAACGGAATATTCTGGCTGGCAGCAACTAACACAAACTCATCAACTACCGCTTGCGCTAAATCTAAAGCACCAGGCCGCTGACCAAATCCGCCGACATTACAATCCAGTAGCGCGCAATAGGTGTTCATTACGCTATTAAAGGCTGCTTTCTTCCAGATCGATAATAATACGTCAGGGCTTATTTCAGCATTCAATCCAGCGCTATTAAGGGTGGCAATGACCTTAGCCTCTTGAGCCGAATCCTGGCTGGCTATCGGCTGCAGTTCAATCGTTCCGGTACCGGTGGCCATAATATGCCCAGCCCCCTCCAGTTCGCTGGACCATAACGTCACACCCGCATAGATTTTCTGCCGATCGACATATTTCTCCAGGGTTTCGATATTTCCCAGGCCGTTAGATAAAATCATCACGACCTTCGCGGCTGGCAGCAGCGGCTTAATACGCTGTAACATGCTATCCAACTGCATGGCTTTGGTAAACAGAATAACCAGCTCAAACTCCCCCTGGGATTCATCAGCCAACATAGCAGGGATGGGGTAATACTTCTGAGTCGTTTCCGTTTCGACAAACAACCCCTTGCTACGAATAGCGTCGACATGCTCCTGCCAACCATCGATAAGCGTCACGTCGTGCCCGGCCTCCAGCAGCATATAGCCAAAACGACATCCCATAGCGCCTGCACCTGCGATTGCAATTTTCATTTTTATTTCCTTATTATCTGATTAATGAATTTTGGCTAAAACCGTTGCGACATATTTTTTCGTTATCAGGGTCAACACGACTCCAATAAGCAATAGCACTGTTGTCAAAATAAATACTGTATTGTAGCTTCCGGTATATTTTGCAATAGCGGACGTTACATAAGGAGCAATAACCGCACCGACGGCAAAACCAAAATACATAAAGCCGTAGTTTAGTCCCTGGTTACGCATACCAAAATTCTGGCTGGTCAAGCCAGGGAAGATAACTAATATACCGGCATAAGCAAAGCCCACGCCCAGAGCGCTGAAATAAAATACCGAAGTATTGCCATTGAAGAAAAATAACAGCAGCATACACAAGCAAGTAAAGAGGTAAACAATAACCAGCGTATTATAGCCGCCTAATTTATCGGTTAACCCTCCCCAGAACAGGCGACCGATCGAGTTAAATATCGAGACCAGGCTAACGACTAATGCACCGGACAGTAAACCGTACTGCGTCATACCAATTTGCGCAGAACTTGAGCTAATTACCATCCCAGAGAACACGCCCAGCGCCAGAATCATAAACAGCAGCCAGAAGCGCAGATCTTTCAGCATGTGCCGATAGTCTTTATCCAGTGGCGACGCTTTAATTCCTCCACTATCTTTTGCTGGCGCGCTACGAATAAAGAACTGGACGATAAAAATAACCACCAGATAAACAATGCCCAGATATAACAACGCCCGACTAACATCGTGAGTTTGCGCCATAAAATATTCGGCCAGGCGGGTGCAAAGTAGCGTCCCGACGCCAACACCCGCCAGTACGATACCGCTGGCAAGACCGCGACGGTCAGGGAAAAATTTCAGAATATTATTAAGATTACCCGTAAAAGCCAGGCCCGATCCCAACCCGGCAATGACGCCGTAGGTTAAAAACAGCATGGGCAAATTATCCACAAACCCGGACAAGATAAAACCTAAAGAAAACAGGATACCACCGATAACTATCGCCTGCTTTCCTTTACCATTGTCGATCATTCTCCCGCCCCAAATCATCGGTAAAGGAATGATCCCCATATTGATAGAGAATGCTAACGCCAGCGTAGCCGGATCCCAGTGATATTGCGCCATGAGTGGTGTTTTGAAATAGCTAAATGCGTAGACGCCCCCGAGCACAAAATTGATGCACACGTGAGCGGCAAGCATTCCCCAGCGGTTGATTGATGCCGACATAATTTTCCCTTTTTAAAATGCACTGATCACAGTTTAAAAAAAGCAAAATAGGCAAACAATTTGGTATTTTTTATAATCGTTATAACAAAACCCAATCGATTGGCATTAAATTTTAATGAATATCAAACAACTACACTCCTTCCTGATATTGTGTGATGAATTACATTATGGTCGGGCAGCCAGTCGCCTGTTTATCACTCAGCCATCATTAAGTCAGCAAATCAAACAACTTGAGTCATCACTTAAAATAATATTATTTAAGCGAAAAGGTAGAGGAATTAAATTAACAAAAGCAGGCATTATTTTGCAACGACACGCTAACAAAATAATGCTGGATTTAAAAAATGCCGAAAATGAACTTCTTCCCTATCAGGACCAACAGCGCGATACTATTTCAATCGGGGTGTCAGGCAGCTACCTGGTCCTGCCCGCTTTTCGCAACTTTATGGCGCACCATCCGGAAATATCTTTAAATGTTAAAGAGTTCTCAACTGAGCAAACCATTAAAAAGCTGACGGATAGCGCCGTTGATATTGGCATTGTTTATCGAACAGCGCTCCCTGCCCAGCTAAGCTCGACCATGCTGTTTGAAGATGAAATTATCGCTGCAATCCCACTTTCTCATCCTCTGGCGACACGCGAACGTCTGCATTTAAAAGATTTAAACGACCAGCCCATTATCGTGCTTAATGACTCTCTGCTATTAAGAGGGATCATCACCACAGAATTTAATAACCGCAAAGTCGTCCCTAACGTCATCTGCGAACTGGATAACCACTACTCATGCCTTGAGTATGCCGAAGCGCAGATTGGCATCGCATTTATTACCCGCTCGCTAACCCATTTATCGACACCCAAAAATGTTCGCCTGGTTTCACTGGGCATCCCCGCATTTTTTATTCCTGTCATGCTGGTGCACAGTAATGACCTTTCACTGGATAACGCAACCATCTGCCTGCTCAAGCAGATCAAAAATTTTTACACTGTAGATAACAAATCAGCGCCAGAAAAGAGCTGGCCCGAGTAGAAAATAGGCGTATAATGCCCGCCCGATTTGTGTTGTTTCTGAGAATTTCCTGATGGCGCTGTTAATCACCAAAAAATGTATCAATTGCGATATGTGCGAGCCGGAGTGCCCGAATGAGGCGATTTCAATGGGCGACAGCATTTATGAGATTAACAGCGACAAATGCACCGAGTGTGTAGGCCATTACGAAACGCCGACCTGTCAGAAAGTCTGCCCAATCCCCAATACGATTTTGCAGGATCCCGCCCATGTCGAAACCGAAGAACAGTTGTGGGATAAGTTTGTTCTGATGCATCACGCAGATAAACTGTAAGCGGGTTAACGCACTTCCAACGCAACAATGCCTGATGGCGCTATGCTTATCAGGCCGACAATATATCGGCCTGTAGGTCAGATAACGTGTTTACGCCGCCATCCGGCAAATCTAACTTTCCAGAATGACCGTAGCGCAGGCGTAATGGCGTTCATCGGCCAACGTGACATGCATGTGCGCCACACCGAGTTTTTCCGCCAGCGTTAACGCCTCGCCCCACAGCCGCAAACGTGGTTTTCCCAGCTCATCGTTAAACACTTCGAACTGATTAAACGCCAGACCGTTGCGGATGCCGGTGCCAAAAGCTTTCGCTGCCGCCTCTTTGACCGCAAAACGCTTGGCGAGAAAACGCACCGGCTGCTGATGCGTCTCCCAGATAGCCCACTCGTTGTCACTGAGCACACGCCTTGCCAGACGTTCGCCGGAACGGGAGATCACTGCCTCAATGCGGGCAATCTCTACAATATCCGTTCCCAGGCCGAGAATCGCCATTAGCCGCGCGCTTCCAGCATCAAACGTTTCATTTCAGCCACCGCCTCTTTCAGCCCCGTCATCACCGCCCGACCAATAATGGCATGACCGATATTGAGCTCGTGCATTTCCGGCAGTGCGGCAATAGCTTTGACGTTATGGTAGGTCAGGCCATGACCCGCATTTACTTTTAGCCCCAGACGGGCCGCCAGGGTCGCGGCGCTGGCAATACGCGCCAGCTCTTTTGCCTGTTCCGCATCGGTTTCTGCGTTGGCGTAGCAGCCGGTATGGATTTCGATAAACGGCGCGCCGACTTCCGCCGCCGCGTTGATTTGCGCTTCATCGGCATCGATAAAGAGCGAAACCTGGATGCCAGCCGCCGCCAGGCGCGCACAGGCATCACGCATTTTATCGCGCTGTCCGGCCACATCCAGGCCGCCTTCGGTGGTGACTTCCTGGCGTTTTTCCGGCACCAGACAACAGAAATGCGGCCTGGTTTCTACGGCGATCGCCAGCATCTCTTCGGTCACCGCCATCTCCAGATTCATACGCGTATGCAGCGTCTGACGCAGAATGCGCACATCGCGATCGGTAATGTGGCGACGATCTTCGCGCAGGTGTACGGTAATGCCGTCCGCGCCTGCCTGTTCAGCAATAAACGCCGCCTGTACCGGATCCGGATAGTCGGTGCCGCGCGCATTACGTAACGTGGCAATGTGGTCAATATTGACGCCTAACAGTAATTCAGCCATGACAATCCTCGTTAATCTTTCTTCGTTTTTACTGTGCGTTTGGGCATAAATTGCCGGAACAGCTCCCGGCTTTTTAACGGTTTTCCCCCAAGATACGGCTTTAATGCCATACGGGTAAAGCGTTTAGCGGCACGCAGGGTATCTACATCCGGAAATTCCCGCTCCTCCAGCGCTTTCAGGTGCCGTCCGGTAAAGGTGTTGTTATCGATGACGACGCTGGCGAAAAAGCCTTTTTCTTCGCGGTAACGGTAGGTCATGGTGTCATCCACCCGTTCGCCGCTGCCTGCACAGTGGGTGAAATTGACGCCATACCCCAGATGACCCAGCAACGCCAGTTCGAAACGTCGCAACGCCGGTTCAGGCGAGCCGGTGGTTCCCGCCAGCGCCTGAATACAGTTCAGATAATCAAAAAAGAGTTCGGAGAAGCGCGTTTCATATTCCAGTACGCGAGAGAGGAGTTCGTTGATGTACAGGCCGCTATAGAGCGTAATACCGCTTAACGGCAGCGCCAGAGAAACTGCCTCGGCGCTGCGCAGGGTTTTCACCTCGCCGCGTCCGCTGTAGCGTAGCAATAACGGCGTAAAAGGCTGCAACGCGCCTTTCAGATTGGAACGTTTAGATCGCGCGCCTTTGGCGACAAGGCGCACGCGCCCCGATTCTTCCGTGAAGACGTCCAGCATCAGGCTGGTTTCGCTCCAGGGGCGACTGTGCAGGACAAATGCGCGCTGCCACCCTTCCACGCTGTGTTAACTCACAGATCGTCTACGTAACCGAGACTGCGCAGAGCGCGTTCGTCATCGGCCCAGCCGGATTTCACTTTCACCCACAGTTCCAGGTGTACCGGCGCTTCAAACATCTCCTGCATGTCTTTACGCGCTTCAATACCAATGGTTTTGATTTTGGCGCCTTTGTTGCCAATCACCATCTTCTTCTGCCCTTCGCGCTCGACGAGGATCAGCCCGTTGATATCATAGCCGCCGCGTTCGTTGGTAACAAAACGTTCAATCTCAACGGTAACGGAATACGGCAGCTCGGCGCCGAGAAAACGCATCAGCTTTTCACGAATGATTTCAGACGCCATAAAGCGCTGAGAGCGATCGGTGATGTAATCTTCCGGGAAGTGGTGAATAGCTTCCGGTAAATGTTTACGCACGATACCGGCAATGGTATCGACGTTCATACCCGTTTCAGCAGAGATCGGTACGATATCAAGAAAGTTCATCTGGCTTGCCAGGAACTGGAGGTGCGGCAGCAAATCGGCTTTTTCTTGCACGTTATCCACTTTGTTAACGGCGAGAATAACCGGCGCTTTGCCATCGCGCAGTTTGTTCAGGACCATTTCGTCGTCCGGCGTCCAACGGGTGCCTTCCACAACGAAAATCACCAGCTCAACGTCGCCAATCGAACTGCTCGCCGCCTTATTCATCAAACGGTTAATGGCGCGCTTTTCTTCCATATGCAGTCCCGGGGTATCGACATAGATTGCCTGATACGGGCCTTCGGTATGAATACCGACAATGCGGTGGCGCGTGGTCTGCGCTTTACGGGAAGTGATCGAAATCTTCTGCCCGAGCAGTTTGTTCAGCAAGGTGGATTTGCCAACGTTCGGACGTCCGACGATGGCAATAAATCCGCAGTAAGTTTTGTCAGTGCTCATTCCAACTCCAGTTTTTTCAGCGCCTGTTCGGCGGCAGCCTGCTCCGCCTTACGACGGCTGGAACCCGTGCCAACCACCGGTTCGCTCAGGCCGCTGACCTGGCAGTGGATAGTAAATTCCTGATCGTGCGCCTCGCCGCGCACCTGCACAACCAGGTAAGATGGCAGCGGCAGATGGCGACCCTGCAAATACTCCTGCAAGCGCGTTTTAGGATCTTTTTGTTTATCGCCCGGGCTTATCTCATCCAGACGGGTTTTATACCAGTTAAGGATTAACTGCTCGACGGTCTGGATATTGCTATCGAGAAATACTCCGCCGATTAACGCTTCCACGGTGTCCGCCAGAATGGACTCCCGACGAAATCCGCCGCTTTTTAATTCGCCCGGCCCTAAACGCAGGCACTCGCCTAAATCAAACTCACGGGCTAATTCCGCCAGCGTATTACCACGTACCAGCGTGGCGCGCATACGGCTCATATCTCCCTCATCCACCCGTGGAAAACGGTGATAAAGCGCGTTAGCGATAACGAAGCTCAGGATTGAATCGCCTAAAAATTCCAGGCGTTCGTTATGTTTACTGCTGGCGCTGCGGTGAGTTAATGCCTGCTGCAACAGCTCCTGATGATTAAAAGTGTAGCCCAGCTTCCGTTGAAGCCGATTAATTACGATGGGGTTCATGCGATACCAATAAATGAATGCGTCAACAATCCAGCACACGAAACAGACCTGATACACGTCATCTGTCCTGCCGCATCGCTGCAGCGGAAAGAAGGTTGTCTATAACCAACGCTGTTTCGTGTGCCGTGGCGACCAAACGGCGCCAACCTAAAACTTCGGGGGAATATTCTATACACAACGACAGGGGATGTCGTTAGTCTGAGGGAATTTATCCAGGAAATAATTCACGCTGCCGCTAAAAAGACGGCAGCGTGAACGATCATTTCGTCACAGTTAGTGAATACCGCCGATACGACTCAGGCGTACGCCTGTCGGCCACTCCCCTTCCTGCTTGTCAAAGCTCATCCAGATAGCGACCGCTTTACCGACCAGATTCGCTTCCGGAACAAATCCCCAGTAACGGCTATCCGCGCTGTTATCGCGGTTGTCGCCCATCATGAAATATTGCCCCGGCGGTACAACCCAGGTCGCCAGCGGTTGTCCTGGCTGTTGGTAATACATGCCCAACTGATCCTGGGCTATCGGCACCATCAGGATGCGGTGCGTCACATCGCCCAACGTCTCTTTACGTTCGGTCAGGCGAATGCCGTTTTCTTTCGTCTCGTTTAGCGGAACCTCAAAGAAACCGCTGGTCGCTTCTCCGCCGTTACGGCGGGCAAAGGTCTGTACAAAATCGCTCGGCTCAACGTTAGAGTAGGTAACCGGTAGCGCGTTTTCGCACGCCTGACCGGAGCTACAGCCAGGCTGAATCGTCACCTCTTTCGCAACCGGATCATAAGTGATTTTATCGCCCGGCAAACCGACGGCGCGTTTGATGTAATCTAACTTAGGATCTTCCGGATATTTAAATACCACAATATCCCCGCGCTTTGGATGACCGGTTTCAATCAGGGTTTTCTGGTAGATCGGATCTTTAATGCCGTAGGCAAATTTTTCCACCAGAATAAAATCGCCGATAAGCAGTGTCGGCATCATTGAGCCTGACGGGATCTGAAAGGGTTCATAAAGAAATGAACGAACGATCAGAACGATCGCCAGAACCGGGAAAACCGACGCCCCGGTCTCCAGCCAGCCCGGCTTAGGCGCCACTTTATTGAGCGTAGCGTTATCCAGCGCATCTCCCGACGCCGTTTGCGCGGCAGCCTGGCGCGCCCGACGTTTTGGCGCGAAAACAAACTTATCAACGCACCATAAAATGCCCGTCACCAGTGTGGCTATCACTAGAATCAGGGCAAACATGTTCGCCATGCCAACTCCTTAGGGATTATTTATTGTCTTTACCGACATGCAGAATGGCGAGGAACGCCTCCTGAGGCAGCTCGACGTTACCGATCTGCTTCATGCGTTTCTTACCTTCTTTCTGTTTCTGCAGCAGTTTTTTCTTACGACTGATATCGCCGCCGTAGCACTTCGCCAGCACGTTTTTACGTAACTGTTTTACCGTCGAACGGGCAATAATATGCGTACCAATCGCCGCCTGAATCGCGATATCAAACTGCTGACGTGGGATCAAATCTTTCATCTTCTCCACCAGCTCGCGACCACGGCTTTGCGAGTTATCACGGTGCGTGATCAGCGCCAGCGCATCGACACGTTCGTTGTTGATTAACACATCAACACGCACCATATCGGAAGCCTGGAAGCGCTTGAAGTTATAATCCAGAGACGCATAGCCGCGCGACGTTGATTTCAGACGGTCAAAGAAGTCGAGCACCACTTCCGCCATCGGGATTTCATAGGTCAACGCGACCTGGTTACCGTGATACACCATGTTAGTTTGTACGCCGCGTTTCTCAATACACAGCGTAATAACGTTACCTAAATAGGCTTGTGGTAACAGCATATGACATTCAGCGATAGGCTCGCGCAGTTCATAAATGTTATTCAACGGCGGCAGCTTGGAGGGGCTATCAACATAGATAGTCTCTTTCGCCGTTGTTTCTACTTCATAAACCACGGTCGGCGCAGTGGTGATCAGATCCAGATCGTATTCGCGTTCCAGACGCTCCTGAATGATCTCCATGTGCAACAGGCCGAGGAAGCCGCAGCGGAAACCAAAGCCCAGCGCCGAGGAGCTTTCCGGTTCATAAAACAGTGAGGCATCGTTCAGGCTCAGCTTGCCGAGCGCGTCGCGGAAACTTTCATAATCGTCGGAGCTGACCGGGAACAGACCTGCATAGACCTGCGGTTTCACCTTCTTAAAGCCCGGCAACGCTTTTTCCGCTGGGTTACGCGCTGAGGTTAAGGTATCGCCAACCGGCGCGCCGAGGATATCTTTAATGGCGCAGACCAGCCAGCCTACTTCGCCGCACTTCAGCTCGGTACGATCAACCTGCTTCGGCGTGAAAATCCCCAGGCGGTCAGCGTTGTAGGTCTGCCCGGTGCTCATCACTTTAATTTTGTCGCCTTTACGCATGGTGCCGTTTTTAATACGCACCAGCGATACCACGCCCAGGTAGTTATCGAACCAGGAGTCAATAATCAGCGCCTGCAGCGGGCCGTCCGGATCGCCTTGCGGCGGCGGGATATCGCGCACCAGGCGTTCCAGAACATCCGTCACGCCGACACCCGTTTTGGCGGAGCAGCGTACCGCGTCCGTCGCATCAATACCGACAATGTCTTCGATTTCTTCCGCCACACGCTCCGGATCGGCGGCCGGCAGGTCAATCTTGTTAAGCACCGGCACCACTTCAAGATCCATTTCCATCGCGGTGTAGCAGTTAGCCAACGTTTGCGCTTCTACGCCCTGGCCGGCATCCACCACCAGCAGCGCGCCCTCGCAGGCGGCTAACGAACGGGAAACTTCATAGGAAAAGTCAACGTGTCCCGGCGTGTCGATAAAGTTCAGTTGATAAGTTTCACCATCAGACGCTTTAAAATCCAGCGTCACACTCTGGGCTTTAATAGTAATACCGCGCTCACGCTCAAGATCCATCGAATCAAGTACCTGAGCTTCCATTTCACGGTCAGACAGGCCACCGCAGATTTGGATAATACGGTCAGACAGCGTCGATTTACCGTGGTCAATGTGAGCAATGATGGAGAAATTTCTTATGTTCTTCATAAATATGAATTTTTCAACTCGCTATGCTGATAAATTTTTCTTGATGGACACAGCGGTGGACATTCCACAATAACTACCCCATCAACGACTGGCGTGCATATTACACTGTAGCTTTGCAATCGTCAGCATACGATCTGCTGATCAACATACGATGTTACATCACAATAGTGGCCCATACGACCTATAAACACGGTTACAGTCAGTACTGACTAAACTGCAGGCAGCCTACCAAAGCACGCTCTTGCAAACAACGTGACTGCGGTAATCCATCACATCAAAAATGTGAAAAATCAGGGTGAAGAATTAATTGAACCTGTCACTTAACCCGAAACAGGTCTTCATAGCGGGTGGTATACCTAGGCGAAAGCATTTCTCGCTTCATAGTCCACTGCTGCGGTATCCCCTGCCCGACGATTTTCTGACTGTATTGTCATGGCGCATATTTAAGCCAGTTTAGAGGCCGGGAACTTTCTGTACAGCGTCGACAGCCCCACGTCATAAATAATCGCTACCTGCTGTCGCGGTACTCCTGCCCTAATCAGGCGCCCGGCCTGCGCTCCCAGTGGATGGGAGCTAGTAAGGATTTGAATAGCACATGAACTCACTCTCATATGAATTAATTTCTATAGAAAATAGAATATTGCTTATCATTTTTATTTAAAGTAAATATTTTATAAATTATTTTTATTTACTCACCCGGTAGTAATGAATTACGTTTAATATTTGTAATAAAGGATGCTGTAACAGTAAGGATAGTGAGTCACAATTTAACAGGTAACATATTATGAAACACGTTAAGAGCGTATTTTTAGCAATGGTTTTAATATTACCACCTTCACTATATTCTGCTCTTACAATAGCGGCAGACTCTCAATATCATAAAAAAGAAGAAAAAATTAAGACAATGTCTCGAAGGTGGTGTATTCTTTGGCCTGCTGCCATACCCGTCCCTGAAGATTGGTTTAAAATTTGTGGAGTTCATTGAGTATAAATTTAATATACTAACCAGTAACCTTATCAGTTATGACAGACAGGTCTTCTTCATATTTGCTATAAATAAGGCCTAGTTTTTCTTGATAAATGATAAAATCCTGGCCTGATGTGCCTGCAAGCCAGTAATATGACGTTGTGAAAAGACAGGCTGACGTTAATAAAATACGTCAGCCTGAAGTGATATTCAGTTCAGTAGGAACAATGAAACATAATAGCTAAATACGTCTTTAGCACCCAGAAAGTTACTATAGGTTTATTAAAAAAATTTAACACTGACAAATCTCACAAAAAAACGGTGGTCTATAGGTCCCTGGTGGATATTTATGGCACCACTCTTGACTTTGATAAATAAGTGCTGCCGGGAATGGTGGCAATCCACTAGAGTTTTTTGAATTATCAGGAGGCGCTTTTGTATCACTGTCAGCCATGGCCGATGCTGAGAAGGCTGTAGCCGACAACACCAGAAGCAATGGTAAAAATATACGATGTCTCATAATATCACCCGTGAATAATCAGACTATCCTTACTATTAATTTCCTTCATTTCCAGCATAGTTCACGCTGTATCATCATTGAATAAACAATTAAGTTTATTGAGCGTAAATTTACTTAAAGAAAAAATAATAAGCCTTAATATTTTTGCAATATTTCAACTCATCCCAGAATAAATGTGTGTAGATGACCTAAAAATGATTAGCAGGAATATCGATAGCCAGTAAATCACTCCTGTGGTAATGAAGGCCACCTGATTGCTGTGAAGGTGGCCTCATCTGAAATGCCTGTTAAATACAGCGTTTTAAGCGCCCTGATATACGCCATCCATTTAGTCAGGCTGGCCTTATCGTCGTCACTGATTTCACCCAACGCCAGTTCGGTTCGCCAGTCGGCAATGGCGCTGTTAGCGGCATCCAGTAGTTTCTGTCGGGTGGTTTCGGCCTTAGCCTGATAGTCAACGGGAACAGCCAGAACAGTGCCGTTCGAATATTTCCAGTCGCCATAGATATTAAATCCGGCTGGTAGTTTATTGACCTCAACAACTGAAAAGCCAGCCGGATAGAGTCGCGACACATCTTCTGATACGGAACGGATTATATTTTCGGAGTCAATGCACAACTTATATTTTTTCGTGAATTTATTCAGCGATTCGTAGAAGTCCTGACCATCTTCACTACGGAAATACAGAAAGTTGTTATCGTAATCCGGGGCATCAGGAATGTATCTGGTTACGTTTTTCAATTCCATTATATTCACCTAAATTATCCATTAATTGTACGCCAGCCATTACCCACCCACATTTGGAGTGGTCTATACGCAAATGTCACACCGTATGCTGTTGTTGGGTCATGTCTGGCCTGTGTTAAAAAGCAACCAGCAGGCGCTTCTGCTGGTCCATATTCATCTACTTTGCCAGGCCATACAGGAGCGCCGCGCTGGATATTCTGGACATAACGATTATCTGATTCACCTTTTGTATATACGTTTCCTGATGTTAAATAACGGGCGTCGAAATTACCGTAATTATCCGGAATAACTTGTCCATTAACAACAAACTGAATACTGCCATCGGTATTACGCTGGCTGTATAAATGCCATCCCTGGTCGTCATCCAGATCAATAACCGTTGGTCGATTTCCGTCACCCCACAAATGAAATTGAGCATTCAGCGCGGAGTTATTTGAGCTGGTCATGGTCATTCGTTTGGCATTGCCTGCGCGAATGGCTCCCAGAACCTGCATTTCACCGGGAGCGACACGAACGGTGTGCTGGCTATTCGCAAACGTATCCAGTATCCCGTCACCGTTCTGTTTAATTCCTGTGTCGTTATCGCCGAACACAATCGAATTACCACCAAGTGCATTGTCAGTACCAATACCCAGCGGGCCGTTAAGACGCCCTCCTGTAATCGGCAATGCACCCACATCACCGGCTGTTGGTTTCATCAGACTACTGTAAATTGTATATGTCTGACCGTTGGTTGAGTTTCCCGGCTGTACTGATGAATATTCAGGTGTACTGTGCAGCGTGACATTTGCATTACTGGTGTAATCGTACTGTGCAATTAACCAGTACGCATACTGGCCGATATTAATATAAATATCGTAAGTGTCGCCTGATGTATTAACCCATGCGACCTCGTTAGCCGCGGCAGGCGAACGTCTCCACAATGTGGCGGTTATTCCTGTCGGGTTCCCGTTACCTGAACGCAGCACCAGTTCACTGATTGCCCCTTGTTCAAATGAGCCAACGTTATACCCCGAACTTCCGTAAAGCTTAATTACCGCTGTTGACGTGGACTGCGGCATTACAACCGTGGCGATTTTGAACCAGCCTGATTCACCAAGTGTAATGGTAGTCGACGTTACCGCGCCGATAGTTCTCGCAAATTGTTTTTTGTCCGGAATATCGCCGCCATTCTGCGATTTTTGCAGGGCGCCCGCAGCTTGCTTTGCCGTTTCTCCTAAACCGAGGTATGTGAGAATATCCGCAATACTGGCTTTTCCGATGATGTCGCGCCCAACAGAAGTAAGATCTGTCTGTCCAGCGGTATCATTCCCCGTAAAATACGGAAGTTTATCTGCACCAGTAGCCAGACCAGCGAGCGCCGTCAGCGTGGCATCAAGAGTCTGAAAATCCTTACCGAACGCAGCGGACATTTTGGCGATAAAGCCGCTCAGGTCACCATCATCGAGTACATCCTGCCCGCTCTTGCTGGCTGTGTACTGTGCCAGTGCTGCAGCGATGAAGCTCGCCTGACGCAGCGCTTTATTTACCTGTGCACTTGATGCCTTGCCCGCAGTAAAACCAGACAGGAGCGCCGGCAGCGCCTCCCAGTCAGGCTGCGATGTAACATTAGCACCCTTGCCCGTCGCAAACGGTTTAAAATCATTTTTAGCCATCAGAGTAATGTCCCCCATGAACCGGCATCAAACCCGCTGATATATTCGTTATCCATATCAAACCCAAAAAACCTGTTTCCTTCAGAAGGCGTTTCCACCGAAGGAATTTCAATACTTCCGCCCCATACACCAGCGGCCTTTACCGTCAGATACCCTTGTCGTATCGCAGCAATAAGTTCGAGAGAGACCGATGAAATATCTGTTTCAGGAAAAACCCAGATACCTATGGTCATGTCCTGGTTATCGACGATCTGCATCTTCAGACCGGACCCGTCCAGTGCAGCGTCAAGAATGGGAGGCAGAGAGTCGTTTCTTCCGTCCCAGTTGTTAATTGCTATCTTCGTTTTTAGAACGATGCGATAGGTTTCATCGCTCAGCGAGGTATAACCCGAATCCGGATCATATGGCCCCTGCCAGACGCCCTGGTCATATCCGAGTCCGTCAGTGTCCCAGCTGAAATAGACACCGCTTATTGGCTGGCTTACAACCCGGCTTAACCCTATCCACTGGCCGAGAATATCGAGTTGTATTCCTGTCGCATAATCAATATCAAAAGCGTTTATTAGCCCATTTATTGCGGCTGAAGTTTCAGCTAACGGCCTGGTCACTAAATCGATGTGTTCAACGAATTTAGGTTTTGTCGCATGATAGTTAGTAATTAAGTCCGTATATTTGCTCATGCTGCCACCGTAATAATAATATTTTCCGGCTTACAGGAGGCAGATTCGTCGTAAGCAATATTAATATTCGCCGCAGCAACAGCTTCCGGAGATTTGCCGATCAGCAGCTCCTGAATATCGTAATAGCGTGCATTTCCACCACTGACGACCCCAAGGTTAGCAGGAGAATAAATCCGGCTCAGCAGTACCTGATCACCAATCATCAGTCTGTTAATGTAATCCGCAACAGCCTGCTGAATCTGCACACCTATCTGAGATGTGTACCCGGCAAAAACTTTTAAGGTGATTTTTCCGTAAACAGGGACATCAGTTGGTCGCGAAAAACTGATTATGTGAGGATTGCCATATTTATCCGGTACGGTTACGGATGTTTTTCCCCAGGTCCGGCCCCCCTGCCCTTTATTTCCCCGGATGGTCCTGGCTATTTCGGTCACATCGCCACCATCAACAATGGCCGAGATGGAATGCGGAGGGAGCCCGTTACCGTCAGTCTTTCCTGTATCATTTTCATAGAGCTTGTGGCGCGTCACACCAGCAATATTAGCGATCGCCCCGTCCACACCTTCAAATGGTGTGATGGATGGTATCGCGACACTCTGCCCCTGCCTGATGCGCAGTTCTGCGTCCGTTTCTGCAGGTGCGCCAACGGTGGCCGCTGCCGGGTTGGTTACTGACGTCCAGCCACGGGTCGGTGTATTGATAGTGGTAATCGCCCCCGCAGGAGCTGCAACCGCTCCGCTTTTGGAACAAATTGCAGTTGCCGTCACGGTGCCATCAACACCAATCACCACTGAATCCGGAAGACGCCAGATCACGTTATTGGTGTCTTTCACGGTGCCGTTCGTAATGGTTGTTCCTGCGGTGCCAGTGAGCAGTAAATCCACGGTAGAGTTCGTTGCACCTTTGCGCGCGATACCGTTAATTTTTACGTTACTGGTCAGCGCTGCGCCGTAACCCGTAGCAGGTGAAAAGCAGTTATAGACGGAAATGGCTGTGTTATTGGCATCGTGAATAGCAAGCGCCACCAGCGCCACCATCTGGCCGTCTTTGCTGTCCGGCTCCAGATAAGCGTCACTACCATAAATCTGCTGGAAATAGCTCGTCAGGGTATCGAGTATCGTCTGGTAATCAGGCGCACTGATCCCCTCAGCGGTTACCGTTGCCGATAAGCCGAGTGTGTCCAAATTGAGGGCCATTTATGCCTCGCTGGTTACTGTCGTTGTTCCGTAGATAGTGTCGATTTCAGCGAAGAACTGGACGCGGCGCGTCGTCGTGTTCACTGTGGTATTGAAAGAGAGGATGGATTTCACGCCCCGCGTTTCGAGGATGCGCTTGCGGATCGCCAGATTGTAGGTTTCCGGCTTTTGCTTACCGAGCACAGACTGAATCCACGGTGTTCCCTCTGTCTTATCGAGGAACCACTGCCCGTACCACAATGCAAATCGTGTTTTTACCGCCTGCGCGACAGCTTCTGGCGAGTTAATCAGCCAGGTATCATCGCCACTACCAAAAGTGTAATCACCTTCGCCGTCTTCACGTCTGTACCGCATTAGTTCACCTCATCTGTATTGCTTCCACCGCGTTGAACGCCGCCATGCGTATGGGTATTGTCGATCAACTTGCCGTTCGCTTTCACACTACCGATAAACTCAACAGCACCGGTGATTTTTGATGCAACGCCAGAAACAACGGACCCTACCATGCCGCCCAGCCAGGACAGCAGCCCATGAATGGTAACTTTCGCCGAGAAGTCGGCCAGCGGAGTCACTATATCCAGACCGCCAGGCGCTACGATTTTAATTTTCTGAGTGGAAGGGTTGAGCTCAAAGAACGTACTTCCGTCGTCGCTACGGAGCTGCGCGGCCCCCGTACTTATTCCGCTTATTTTTTGCGCCTGCGACTGCGGCCCGACGATACAGAACGCATCCGATAAATCATGCACCCGATCGTCGACAGGCTCCTGTACCCCGCCGTTCTGCCACCAGAAATCGATGCAGCGATCGGAAAAAATCACCAGGCATTCATCACCGGCTTTCACCGGGAACGTTAGCGTGCAGCCGCCGCCGCGAGGAAATACCACGGGCACATCCACCAGCAGCGGGTAAGGTTTTGTCACCCGGTTGCCGTCGTTATCGGTCTCAACCGAACGGATAGCAGGCTGCACAACCGCCGTAACCGCGTCAGGGTCGAATGACTGAATAATGCCGGGCAAAGCGACGCGGATTTGGTTCTTTGTTGTTTCCCGCTCAGATTTGAATGTTTCGGCAAGGTCGCCGCTACGGGTCTGGTCAGATACTGCCATTTAGTAGGCTCCAGAAAGCAAAAAACCCGCCACTGGCGGGTTTATAAATAAGGTTTAATTAAGCAGCCTGGGATTTCATTTCTGCTATTTTGTCCAACATCTTGTTCACTGCTGAAATAGATGAACTCGCTTCTGTTTGCAAAATAGTCTCTGTTAGATCGTAGTCCGCGCGCTTACGCTTCATTTTTTGTTGCTTAAGAACTGCCCCCAACTGGATAAGAGACATTAACTCATAAGGTTCGCCCTTTCGCCTTGCGTCTGAAGTCAGATATTGTACAACTCCATCATGTGTTGTTGGTGGACAACACGTCAAAAGGCCGCATGTTTCATGGTAGAAAGCATAGTAAGCCCGCGAAATAGCACTTCTGAAACCAGACTCAACACCAGTGTCTAAACACGTGATGGCTGCGTCAATGAACTCTTTTCCTTGGATACTCATATTGTGAATTGAATCTCCTGCCGATTACGCCCGCGGAACCAAGCTGTTACATTTTTTCCAGCGAAGACTTCATTCATTGCAATTTCAGTAGCAACGTCAATATCCATATCGGAAAGCGTATCAGCATCTTCGCATAACACATCACAAACTATGCCCGCATCCCCTTCAGGGCTTGCGACGTAGTCATGTGAAATTGCTAAAACACCATAATTTTTGGCGACATTAGCAATTGTTCTGGAAAGAAGACTTATTTCATTTGTACTTAAATCAGTCACACTTATGAATGCATCTAATGCCTGTTTTTTTTCCATAACATCTGACTCCATGCTTTCTCGCTCGCTATCGCTTCCAATCATAGACAGAGCTTTTCGAGCAAAAAAGAGTGATAGTTCACCATCACCGTCCGCATAGGCTGCATTCCTGGCTCGTACACACAAAGCGAGACTAGTAATTTCCCTAGCCAGTCTCACAGCCTCTTCACGATACAATTCATACTGCCCGGTATAACTGAGATAAGAGAGATAATTCCTGGCTACTGCTTCGTCACGATATGCAACTGCCTCCCGGAAAAAACCGACAGCCTCACTGTGTTGATGCGCAGCTCCATAGGCCAGAGCCAACACCATAAGCTTCACGGGCTCATCTGGGATTTTACTTGCTCCAGAAACCACTCGCTTTAGTGTAAAAGCATCTAACTGTTGCCCTTCATCAATATGCGAAGTAAGCATCTCAAGCGTTTCATTCAGTTTGCTATGCAGTGCAAGTGACATTAATTATCCTCCGTGGCAGCAGAATTTATCATCAGGAGGCATCATCAACAACCTGTAGTTTTATTCATTACTCCCCATTTTAGACTAAGACTTTGTTCTTTTGCGGGGAGGTAAAGAGAACTTGTTAAAAATAAATTCCACTCAATCAGGCACTTTCTTACACGGAAATGATCCAATGATCCTCGGCGCGTCCATGCTGTTCTGCAGCAGTTGGACGTTAAGGAACGCTTTTCCGTTACGCTTCACAAACTCAAAGCCGTAATTGTTGCCATCACGGGAAGGCATCAGGCCCATGTCCATTTTCATGTTTGAGTAATCACCATCTTTTCCCAGAAATTTGATTTTCTGAGATGTGACAGTCTCACCGTTAATAACAGTCATTCCGTCACCGGTCATTGTGTAATTGCCGCACTGAATTGCAGCCATCGCCGGTGCAGTAACCATCATTGCTAACGCCAAACAGAACCGTTTCATTGAAGCCCTCTTTCCCTCGCTGATGAGGAAACAAGATCCGCCGCGCCACGCGCTTCGCACATCATGTCCATGTACCACGCCTGGCCCCTTGTATCACCAGTATACATAATGCCTTTCACAACATAAACGCCATCCGTTGCGATGCTGGCAGGCTGCGCCGTGGTGCCGCTGAGTGTGATATTGCCGTCAGTGTTCTGGTCGGTGATGCGGCCACCAGCCATAGCAATATCGTTGTTCGACAATGCAGTACGATACACCGAAGCCTGATCCAGTTGAATTAGCCCGTTAACCCGGATGTTCGGGTTAATCAGCGCGCGGACGTTAACGCCATTACCGATGGTCTGCTGAGGCATGCCGATCAGCCCGGTGGCGCTGTTGAGCACAATCGCGTCGTGCATGTATTCACCTTCGGGCAGCATATTAAGCTGACCATCCACGAACTGCCAGGTGGCACCGCACTGAGCAGCAACGTTATCCATAAGATGCCGTGTCATGCCAAACAGCGCACGTCCGCGCGGGAAAACAGTCGGGGGGAATACCGGAGTGCGACCAACGGTCGCGCCTTTGGCTTCGAAGTCTTTCATCAACAGCCTGAACATATCTTCTGTCGTGTAACCCGCTGCCAGCGTCTGATTGGTAATGCTAGTGGCAAATGCCAGATCCGTATCGGCGGCCTGAATCAGGACGTAGGAGTCAATGGGACTGTCTTTTCCTGTGACCGAGTAGCGAATTTCCCCACTAAAAATCAGTCCGTAGTTGCGCCCGTCGCTCTGGCCCACCGTGTCGGCGTCGACTTCCCGCGCAATGCCGACATCGCTGGCTGCCACCTCCGGCGCGATACCGTCGTAACCGGCAATCAGCCGCACTTTCGAAAACTCCTGGCCGGTGATGCGGTTCACCGTATCAGCTGACAGGTTGTAGATTTTGAACGTTCCCACCCGGGACGCGCTGCTGATGTTGAACCAGTCGATCGTAAAGGTCACTTTAAAATCGCTGAGTTGAATACCCTGTCCGTTTTCGCCCACGAGCTGCAGCTCGAAATGCCTCATCCAGTTCTGTGACATGCTTACTCCGTTAATACCAGTAAATGACTGCGACCGCCCAGGTCGGTTTTCGTCGGATAATCCTGTGTACTGTCGTCACACATCACCACCAGCTTAAAACCCAGTCCCATGTATGCGTACTGTGCCAGCAGGTCGGCGCCAGTGACCAAAGGAATGCCGGAGATTACCGGCTCCCCCCTGTCGTTCTGCAGGTCCATGATCCAGTACAGGTCACGCCAGATGATGCGAATCCGCCACGTGATACCCGCCAGGATGATGCTGAACTGCTGGTTATCCGCGGTCAGCGGGATTTCCTGAATTGCCATTAGCCCAGCCCCAGTAATGACGCCGCGTTACCCGTGATGCTTTTCAGCAGCGAGGTATTTGGCGGCTTTGTGGTTTTGTTGCCAGTATTCAGTACCGCCGACGTGCTGGCCCCGTCCTTCATGTTGGTTTTATCCGCGACGGTTACCTGCTGCGTCTGCGAGATAAGAACCTCCTTCAGGGTGAGGACAGCAGACAGAACGTTTTCGGTCGTCCTGTCGGTCGTCACCTCCAGTGCGCGGATCAGCATGTTGCTGTACAGCCGTTTGCCGGTCACCACATCGAAGGGAATACGGCTTTCCTGCAAGTCGAGTATCTCCTGATACGTCTGCTGAGGACTCAGGCCCAGTAAGCTGGTGGCCGTCAGGTTACTGGCAAAATCCAGCAACGATCCGCCACCAGCGAAACCGACCTCCATCACCACTTCAGACGGTTTTTTGTAGGCATGGTCAGCGATGGCGGCACCGACCTCGACAGGGTGCTCTGTTATCTCTAGCGTGTCGGTGTGCTTCTCTGAAACAACCACACTGGGGACTATCATCCCTATTTTCCGGCTCTGCTGCTGAAAGAGCGTAGAGAGAATATCCATTAACCCACCTTCGTTTGATTGCCGCGCATCACCTGTGCGTTTGCTGATTGCTGCCGGCGCTCGACCTCAGTACCGACAGCCCGTGGATCACCACCACCGTAAATGTGATAGGTGTTCTGCTGCTGTACCTGTGTACCCCGCCCCGGCATGTTGCTCAATACCTTAGGAATGTAGTTGCGGGTTTCCTGAGGCATAAGGGCCATCCCGTGTTTCTGCACATTCCCGATCCCCCAGTTGTATGACGCCAGCGCCTTACTCAGGTCACCACCATTCGCCCTCAGCAACTGTGAAAGATACTTTGCGGCTGCCCGCGCGGCCTTCTCCGGGTCGAAAACATCATTCCCGCGCAGCCCCATGTCGCGCGCCGTGCCGTCCATAAACTGAAACAGACCTTTAGCGCCAGCACCTGAAACAGCGAACTGATTACCGCCAGATTCCGTGATCGCCACGCTGCGCAATAAACCTTCCGGAAGCCGATAGAGGTGTTCCAGATTGGTTAGCATCGGCTGCATCCATCCCAGCAGCTCAGCGCCAGCTTTTGTTGGTTGTGGCCGCTTAACTGACTGTCCGTGTTGTTCAGGGTCATCACCCCCAAACCAGCCGCGAACCGTTCGGCCTACGCTGCGGGGATCGAATCCCCAGTGCTCTTTAATCCAGTCGGCGGCACCGTTGGCGCTGTCTGTTACCATTGGCATCGCTGACGAATTTTCGCTGCCCTGATTAAGCATCTGTTTGCCGATGCTGGCGGCATCGGCCCAGCGACCGTCTTTAATGGCATTGAGCAGGTCGGCGATCATGTTCAGCATTTTGCTGAACTCACCCATCTGGTCGATGAAATTGCTGAAATCCCACTTCAGGGACCATGATTTGGGGTCAATATTGAGCAGCTTCGCCAGCGCTTTCGCCAGGTCGTTAACGGTCGTTTTAAGGTCACGAACCATCTTCAGCGCAGCGTCGACTTCCGGCTTCCACTTACCCCAGTCAATCAGGCTGTCCCCGCCTTCCTTCCAGGTCTGATAGTCTTCCCACAGGAGAGCAATACCCGCCGCCAGCGCGGTAATGAGGCCAATCGGCGACATCCAGAACGTGCTGTTCAGAATGCGCAGCGCAATCGTCAGTGCGCCAAACAGCGAGATCAGTTCCCGCGTTTGCTTATCCAGTGATTGCCACCAGGTGATAAGGCTGGATGTTCCCTCAATAAGCCTGAAGAACAGGCGCCCGATGATATCCCCGAGCGTCAGAATACCTTTTATGGCTTTCGTCAGGGTCTGCTCGATGCGCGGGAAGTTATCCAGGATGTGGCGGCGCAGCGTGTCCAGCGAACCCGCCAGACCACCAGCAAGATTAGAGCCGATCTTGTCACGGGCCAAGCCTGCCATCGCGCCGAACTCGCGCAGGGAGGTCATGAACCTGTTGGAGCTTTTGGCCGCCTCGTCAGCATTGAAACCGATGACCTTTGCCATCGCGCTGTACTGGCCGGAGAATCCCCCTAAACCCCAGCGCATCGCCATAAGGGTATTTTCATCAATGCCCAGCATCTGCGCATACTGGTTAGCCCGGTAATACGGCATGCTGCTGAGCTTCTGGCCGACGCCCGTAAAAATGGCGGCCATATCGCGCATATTCCCGCTGGCGTCCCGGGTCTGTACGCCCAGGCGGTTCAGAAAGCCTTCCGCGCCGGGATTATTACGCACAAACCGGGAGAGGCTTTCCAGCGAAGTCCGCGCCGCGTCCACACTACCGCCCACCTGCGAAACTGCGTAGCCAATCGACTGAATCCCCTGAACCGTCGCGCCGGTGCGTTGAGATGCCCAGTAGAGATTATCCAGACCGGAGGCAATTTTCGCCGTAAACGCAACAACGGACAGCGCCGCACCTTCCACCGCCAGCCCTGTTTTTATGGCATTTGCGGTGACGCCAGCAAGAACAGATTCAAATTTCTCGTATCCGGCTTCATCAATACCAAAGCCAAGGGAGACGAGAAAATCTTTAATAGTCTCAGCGTTCATTATCCTCTCTCCATTTCTCAATACGGCGCTGGTTGTCAGCCTTAACGGCCAGATGGTCATTCATCAGCGCGATATCGCACAGATCGACAGACCCATCCTTCAGCGCGTAATAAGGGATTAACCCGGCATCAACCGGATCGAGGAGATAAGACAGCCCGTCAGGCAGGCTGTTAAGGATTAATCCTGAGACTGCCCCGGCGTCGCGCTGGTAGGGTTCACGGGCAAAAAATTTCCCAGAGAATCGGCGACCACCCGCGCCACCAGCTGCAGCATGGTCAGCAGGTCGATATCGTCAAACATCAACTGACCGCTGTTAAACACCGGGGCCCATCCCCCCATATGTTTGCGTGATACCACAGCCAGGCAAGGATGAATAATCGCGTTGGTGTCTTCTTCGGTCAGGGAAGACAGTTCCTCAGCGATGCGCGGAAGCAGGGTTTCAAACACCGGCTTAAGCGCATCAAACTTAGCGCTGTCGATTTTGCCATCCACAGGCAGAAGGGAGCGAATGCTCCCGAAATCTGACATCATGCCCGCCAGTACCGGCAGCAATTTACGGGTGACTTTCAGCTGGTCAAAAACGCTGAGTTTTGCCACGCGGTAATCGTGGCCTTTGACTGAACATTCCATCTGTTAAAACTCTCCGAGGATCTGGTCGATTTTGCCGCAGTCAAATACCCAGGGCATCGTATTACCGGCTTTAGCGTTGGCGTTATCCGGCTGTTTCTGGAACGCCACACTGCGCGCCGTGATGATGTCTCCGCTCACCTTATTTCGGATCACAATGACGTTGTTTCCCCAGGTACCTGAGGACTGACTCTGTGCGTTATACGCCAGCGACAGTTTTTTGTTTGTCGGCGAGGTCTTCAGCAGATTGACAGTTACCGTACCGCTTTTATCCGCGTGCAGGCTGTGCATCACTTCGCCGTCAGCACCGATGGTCATGGTGTTTTTGGGGCCGCCCATTGCAACGGTGATCCCCTCCTCTGAACTGGCGGAACCGTAGCCCAGGTCAATCTCGCCAGTCGGGCCGGAGAGGGACGCCGTGACATCCATAAAAGAATAAGTAGCCATTCATTTTCCCCTTAGCGAACGACGTTGATCTGTACGTCAGCGAAATGCACCGCACCCGCCAGCTTGCAGGCCACCTGAATAACCGGCGCCTTACGGGCTTCTCGGTCAGCCTGTGCCTGTTCTGATAGCGGCTGTGCGTAGACGTAATACCCTTTTGTCAGCGTGTCTCCGGAATCCAACTGCCCGATTGGGCCACCGTTCCATACGCCAGCAGCCACCAGCCCGTTCGTCACGGACTGATCCATAGACTGCTCAACATTGGACAGAAGACGTGTAACACCCGCATCGGTCTGAGGCACTTTGGTTGTACTGGTGTACAGCAGGTTATACAGGTTGGTCTGAACGTAGTTCTGCAGCCAGTCGAGCCCGTGGCGCTCATCAAAGAAATCACCGCTGGACATGACGCCCTGCTGCAGGATTGCCGTATCGTTCTGGTAATACACAAACACGTTGCATTTTTTGGCATCCAGCGCCGCCGCCTGATCAGTCGTCAGAGTTTCGTAAGTGATCCCCGGCTCCTGTTTAAATTTCAGGGTAATGGTGGTATTGCTGCCGTTGAAATTCACCGTAAACGCGCGGCCAAATGCAGACAGCGCAGCGTACTTGCTGCTGGAGGAATACTGTACGAACGTGCGCCCGTATTTTGCCGCCTTCAGCTTGTAGGCCAGATCCCCGGTTGAAGTGGCGTCAACGGTGGCGGGATCGCTGGTGGTAATTGCCAGAATGCGGCTGACGCCCGAAGCTTCTACGGCTGCAGCAACTTTCAGCCAGTCGTCATCTGCAATATCCTCTTTGTCTGCAATACCGAGACCATACCAGTTGGTGTAGCCCATTACGGCGTTAACCGCATCCATCAGCTTTTCAGCAGCACCCGCCTCACCCGTTGCCAGTGTCTTAGCCCAGCGACCTACATATACTTCTTTAGGGCGTGGTGATTGCGAGAAATAGACTGTTGCTGCTTCATATTCGGGGCTGTCCACGCCGAAATCAGATCCGATGTCCTCCTTTGAGGAGTAGAGGCGAATGCGCTCAGAAACCGGGATAACCGTTGAGCTCCCGAGAATGAGCAGTGAACCAAAGTTTCGACCAGTAGCCGCACGCGGCCCAATGATCACGTCGACATTAACGACGTTTGAGACAGGTAATCCCTGCGGCATAATTTACTCTCCGAAGAATGAAACGGGCGCATCTTGCAGCGCCAGGATGTTGTACTCTCGAACCACTTTCCGGCGCAGCCGCACTTTCATGTCGTAACGGCGTACCCACTGTTGGTTAATAAGCTCGGGGAAAGGGACAATATCGCCATAGTCAACGAGCGAGAGATCCGACTGGTTCAGCTCGGCGTTGTTTTGCTCAACCGATATTCCGTCACGGAATCGCGAAGCAATTTGCATCCCCCCCGGGCCGTAGAACGACGCCATAGCGACAAAATCCTCATGCCGCCAGAGCTGTGTTCCGGTATCGGTCTGTTGAGTGAATGCGGGGCTGTTATCAATGGGCCATTCGATGATGCCAAACGCGCACCAGTTCGTTTCAACTGGCAGCAGTGGCGGCTGATCTTTCTGCCAGCGCGGGCGAACCATCCCAGCAGGCAAGCCGGAAACGTTGCGCATCCACTGGCTTAACAGCCTGTCTAGCGCTTCGTCATAATCCGGATCGCCGCTGGTAGGCGTCAGCCAGCCGCACTGTGTGCTGGTGTTATTGCTCAACGGGAGTACCCCCATCAAACGGCAACAGTTCGCAATGAGCCTGGACGAAGCCAGCACCGTAAGCGGTATACGGGTCGACGAACGTCACACGATAATCCCGGTTCTGATACGTCACGATATCGGCATCACGGCCAGTCTGCCCCTGCGTGAGTCGCTCAGTCGTCACGATTAAAATCGCTCCGCTGATAACCTGCCCGGCCTGCATGCGGCGGTTTTCAAGAGAGCGGTCAACGGTAACAACCCCTGCAAACTGCGTTTTAACTTCGCTGTCGCTGCCGATCCCGTCCTCGTCCACCGTTTGTGCGCGACGCGTTACCCACAGGTTGAAGTCGCAAAAATCGGGGTCAAAAAGCACATCGGTTACATCAAGAGTCGGCATCTTTATCCCTCACTACATGGGTTATTGAGGCGAGATATTTGCCAGTATCGTAAAGAGGCTTAGCCAAAGTGGTGCCCGGAGATTCACCAGCAGCACGCCGCGCAAGTTCCGCTTTCGCACCTTTACGCCCACGGCGCGCACGCGCTTCAACGGTGCTATCTGCAAGCGGAGTAAAATTGGCAGCTTTGATGTGATTTTTCACCCCTCTTGCAGCCACTGTACCTGCGCGGTTGAGTGCTCTTTCCGCTCCCGCCGCATTACCATCAAGCGCAGCCTGTGCCGCAGCTTTAAGCTGTGGCATCGTCTGGTCTTCAACTGATTTAACGCCGGGTACAAGATGCGGACGTGGTGGGATGTTTTGTGCAGGTGAACCGTATTCGTTGATATACCCAATCCCGGCATTACCGAACGGCACATCATCCCGATCGCTGTCTTCCGCAGGGATACCGACCAGCACATCCTTTTTGGTTAGCGACTTTAGCGCATCCAGTATTGCCTGAGCGTTATCAACCCTCGTTGTTACACCGCTTTTGAAACTCATAGCTGGCGTCCCCCCGCACCGAACATCGTGATCAGCTGATAAAATTCAGCGCCATACCGGGTGTTATTCCAGAAGCCTGCGTCAGGGTTTAGCGTCGCGCTGGTGTCATAGCTGACGCTTACCTTGTCAACGGACTTAGAGGACTGAACACCATTGGTTGAACCGCCCGGACCGCCAACCAGCATCGCCCGGCTATCTGTCGCCCAGAGCGTCATATAGTGCGCAACGAACAACTCGGCAAAGTACGGAAACAACTTTTTGCCAGTGACGTTTTCGCTCAGTAGTTCATCGGCCAGATTTAGACGGAACTCGATTTGGACGTCGGGATATTTTGCCGGGTCAGCAAACTGCGGGAAGTCGCGGCGAAAATCACTTACTGTTGGCAGGCTTTGATTCTTTGGCATCTTTCGCCCCATTACCGCCAGTCCGGGCGGAAGTAATCTGCGCCTGCAGGCTGTCGTTCTGCTCCTGCAGCTTGAGCAGAGCGTCTTTCAGATCGGCAATCAGTTTATCTTTATCGGCAATCTGCGCCTGAAGGCTGTCAATAACGGGTTGCTGGTCATCAGTTTCATTCGATCCGCTTTCGGAAAGCTCAGCGTGCGCCCGGGTAAACCAGTGCGACGCGACCTCTTCTGGTACGTTATGCCGTCCCCGGCCAAACTCCTGTTTTGACTGATCGCCGAGCGTCAGCGTAAACGGGGTGTGAACATGGATGGTAACCAGCTTTTCTTTCGCCATTTTTAGTTTCCTTCTGGCCCCTTTCGGGGCCATTCTGGTTATCAGATACCGTCCACGTAGGACAGGGTTTCTTTGTACACTGGCTCAACCGCACCGAGCTTGCCGTAGTAGGTCGCAATCTGGTACAGACCACGATACTGAACAGGAACGCTTTGCAGCGGAACCAGTGGATAGCGGACGTATTTCTTATCGTTGGTGTAGGCGACCATACGGTCTTTACCGCCAACCCCGCGCCCTTTCAGCCATTTGACCGCTTTGATTTCCAGCGGAACGCCGTTCTGGTGGAAAGCGATAGTGTTCACAGCCAGATAGGTCAGCAGTGACTGGTTACCCGCTTCGGAAACCTTACGGCTCGCCAGCAATGAATACTGCTCTGGCGGAATGCGCAGATCAGAAGGCACGACGGAATAACCGGATGCTGCCCAGGCATTCGACAGAATGCTGTTTACGCTGTCGAGGATCTCATCGTTGGTGGAGTTAGCCCAGGTCTTCGTTGCGTTGTTCAGCGTCACACCAACGAGATTCGTCAGACCTTTCAAACCAAGCGCTTCGTCTCCGACGTAAACCTGTTCGTCGTTATCCATCTGCCATTTAAGCTGCATCCCGTCGTACTTCTGAGTGTCGATCGGACGGCCTACCTGCTGTGCCGCAGCCAGCTCAACAACAGTCCATCCCAGCTCCATCCCCCAAAGGTTCAGCGGATTGCCGTCTTTACTGATATCAACATTAACGCCAGCAATGGCAGTTGAATCTTTGCCTACCCAGTTTTTACCATTCGGATTAGCGCCAGAACCCGCCACGCCAAAACTGGTATTCGTCCAGCTGGAAATGTCATCTGCGATAGAGACGTCTTCGCGCAACTGGATATCACGTGTCCAGGTATAACCCACCAGTGGCAGATTCAGCCCCTGGTCGAGTCGCTCCAGCTCCCCGATGAGAAAGGCACCGGAGCTATCAACGGTTGCCTGATCAAAAGTAATCATTCGTCTGTTCCTTAAATCTTCCAGGAGATTTCTGCGTTGCCGTCAGCGTCACCGGCCCCCGTAAAAAAAGCATCAGGTAACGCGGCTGTTTTGCCTGTCACCTCTGCCGCCGTGATCCCGCCAAGCGGAACTGGGATGGAAGCATCGGCTGATACCACGATGTACACCACGCCCCCTTTTTTAACGGACGAAGCATCAGCACCCACGTTTACCGTCATGTACCCACGCTTCATGGCGTCGCCCGGGAAATTCTTATCAGTACCCACCTGGCGAACCATGTCTGGCTGCGATGTAGTCGGATACGGACGAACGTAGATACCCTTCACCTTGTCGACGGTGTCACCCTCCGCCAGCGGCACGAAAAAGCCGTCAGCGTCGTATTTGCCAGCCAGACCATATGCTGCGAAGGCGTTATCGGATTTAAGGATCACCGGTTCGACGGTTAAGTCCTGCGGGCGAGAGATAGCCCCGGCAATGCCAACAGGCATCCGGTACAGATATGCAGTCATTGGATTATCCTTTGCGGTTAGACCAGAAGTCGGCGTTTTGTTTGTTCAGGGAAGCGATGCTGGTCATGCCCATGCCTGGACGTTGTGCATCGCCCGTGGTGCTGCGGGTGTTTCTCCCTTTTGCAATCTCAGATACGGCGTTAAACGCCATATCAACCGATTGTTTAGGTAATTTGCGGATATCAGCGTCACCGACAACCTGGCGAACCAGTGTTTTGTCTGCGGCCGCCAGCACATCACGTTTAAATGCGGTCGGTTTCACCTTACGGCTCAGATCGATACCCGGGATAATGACTTCAGCGCGATAGGCAGAATCACCAGTAATCGTGGTTTCCTCTTCGTTGTCCTCGCCGTCGCCGGTCGGGTCTTTCTTATCTTTATCATCAGGGGTGTCAGCATTATCGCCCGTTGCCGTTCCTTCCAGCTTAGCCAGCAGGGCCTTGAGCAGGGTTTTGATATCGTCCTCGCCGTCGCCGGTCACATCTCCGCCCATCTCCGGCTTTTTGTCCGGCAATGGTTGTTGCGGTGAAAGGTTAATGTTGAGATTAACGCCGCCCGGCAGATCACCTTCATCACCCGTTACAGCCGCTGGCGCTGAGTCCAGCAGTTCGTTCATGGTGTCCGAGTCACCTGTTTTGATGGCCGTGCGCATGCGGGTCCACCAGCTTTTCTTTTGATTTGCCATTGTGTCTCTGTCTCCAATTGCACAACGATTTCCGGCTCTGCCTTTGGGGACAAGAGCCACATGGTTTCCGGTAATATCGACTTGCTCAGCCTTACCTGGCTCAGCCTGTTCATATTCCGCGTCATAGCCACACGACACTTCGCGCAGACCATCTTCGATAAGCTGAATGGCGCTTTCGTCTTTGACGATAAGGTCAGCCAGCATCAAATCAGACTGCTCACCAGTCCCGCGCCGGACATTCTGAAGATGACCGACCGCAAGCTCTTTCCAGTTCTCGGGATTGACCAGCCGGACGTTCCCGTTTTCATCCTCCGGATGCAGGATCGTGATGCTCATCCCTTCGAAGGAGGCAAGCGTGGCCGGATGGAATACCTGCTCAGGAGAGCGCGTTACGACTATCTCACCGAACTTGTCAGGCTTGAGGTTTGGCAGATCAGCAGCGCCGTAAAGCTGCTTACCCGTTCGACCTATCGGCACGTCTCTGCACAGCAGCGAGCCGTCAGCCAGCTGATAGCGGGTTTCCCCCAGCCGGGTATTGAAAAAATATTTCATGTTTTACCTGCGATTCAGGCGAGATAAGAATGAGGGTTGGGGAAGACGATTTCTTTATAACAGCGGCAGTTCGGGAGCTCGCCAGCGTGACCGGTCATGCCGTCAAGCGTTGGGGGTCGTCCCCATTCGACAAACTTCCCTTCCATCTCCCGATGAGAATGCCGGACGTCGCCATCTTCGGCTGTACGCCAGATATAACCATTCGAGCCGATTGACAGCGCTCGCGCCTGATCGAGCGCGCCGGTTGCACGTCCAAGCTCGGTACGGGCGATAAGGTCAGCCCTGGACTTTGCTATATCACCCGATGCTGCAATTTCTTTAGCAAAATGCTCCGCTCTCCCCCCGGTCACAACAGCTTCAATCGCCCGATTCTGGATGTCGTATACCCTGTCAGCAGCCTCGAGGGGTAGCGATTTAATGTACTTAACCTGTTCGGCAACGATGGATTTCATCACCTGCCCTGGCGGGGCATTGCTCACCAGATTGCGTAGTTCACGACTGATGGTTTTGCTGTGTTTCCGCCACTGCTCATCATTCTTGCGCACAATGTCGGCGGTAAAGTTCTCAGCAACCTTCGTCGCCCACGGCGTTATAATTTCGCTGTAGCGCTCCAGGGCTTCCATGATTTCGGTGACGCTATCATTTGAACCATCGTAGTGCCCATTTACGATATCCCCGACCGCCCGCGCTATCTGCCGTAGGCTCGTTCGATATCGGATCTCCGCCTGTCGGCTCTGGCGGTTTGTCGACAAGTTCGCCGATGCCTGGTGGCGCTTCGTCTTCGGCATTCTCGATATCCTCGTCGGTAATGGATGCACCGATGCCAGTAACATCGGAGTTCTCACGCAGGTCGGTCATAGCGGCTTTGGTTGTCATCAGACCTGCATCCAGCGCATTGACAATCGCCGTGGTGGTATTCACAGCCACCGTTGAGCGGTCCACATCTGACATCTGCCATAGCGGGTTAAACTCAAACGTGAAATCGTCCGGCAGCGGCTTACCGAGCTCCGAACGATGCATAATGTCCAGCACCCGGCGCACTGGCAGGCGTAAGCGACGCTCCTGCAATGAACTGACCCGGTCATAATAGTTGGCAAGGTCTGCGTCACCCGTTGAGAAACCTTTAGGGGACTGCCCGAAGAGGCGCACCAGTGGAATGCCAACAGCACCGCTAATCTGCTCGGCGAACTGCGAAAGAATGTCATCCAGACCGCTGAAACTGTACTGGTGGGTTTCGAAGGTATCCTTGGCATCCATTAGCGTCATGCCTTCATTGCTCTGAAACTGGCGGATCAGATCAATGTTTTTCAGCAACGCCTCGAATGCCGGGCCGCCCAGTGCAATAAGCTCACGGAGTTTTTCCACTTTGTAGGTCCGCAGATGCGCTTTGTAGACCAGCTGCGCCGCACCGACAGTGGCGCTGTCGAACGCAGTAAGCCGATCCCAGATACGCTCTACAACCGACATGCCCCATTCGTTCTCGGTCATCTTCTGCTGGAATGGCAGCGTCACCCCATCGAAGCGAATCAGGCGGCTATGGTGAATACGCCAGGCGGGGATGCCCGTTGCGGTGGTCACCACATCATAAAGCTCAGGCTTGCCGAGATTCGGCCCCATTTCTTTAATGCGGCGGGTCAGTACCGGGTTAATCATCCAGCGGTCAAGCGGAAGAATCCCCTTAAACTTGCCTTCACCAATGGTTTCGAGCCGTAGCGGGGTCATGGGCGCCTGACCTTCTATCATGATGAAGCCCACCGCGCCGCCGTAGAGACGAGACCATTTCAGTACGTCGTTCAGCGCATCCCAGATTTGCAACTGATCCAGTTGCGCTTCGAGAGTGCCACGGTCTTTTGCGTCAATCTCAGAAGTGATGCGAATGCCTTTGCGGGTCATGTCGTCGGGGATAGCATCTACCGCTTCACCGATGAGCCAGGATGAGCGATAGGACCATTCCACCAGCATACGGTTGCGGCTGGTGAAGTTCGCCCGGTAGGTCGATGCGGAGTGCTGGTTAGGCGTCTGCATCCCCACGCGGGCGACAAAGTTCTCGTAGCCGTCGGCCGTGGCCTGCACCGTTCGTCGCGAGGCTTGTTTGTTTCGTGCCATCAGGCCTGTCTCCCTAGCAGCTCCCAGATATTAAGGGCTGAATTCATTGGCGCGTAGCTGATCATCACCGAGTCGGCGAGGTTCGGCGACCTGGTACCGTCAGGCTGTTTATCCACAACGATTTTCCCCACGCCGTTAATGGAGTAGGTTGGCTGCGAAAGCTCGATGATGAGTTTGTCTTTGCTCTCCATCGTGCTGCTGATGGAGATAATTTCGTCCGGGTTGTAGGCCATACCCTCAACAACGGCGCGGTAGGTATTCTGGAAGAGCTTGCGTAAGTACCACCAGCTCTGTGCCTTGGCGTTGGCGAAGAAATCCTTGTTCAGGCGTGCGGCCTGCCCATTGTCGCCCCGTACGGCTTCGTCATCAGGATCGAATACCGCGCCGCTACCACGAAACGGTGTGGCAAGTACTGGCGGCCTGCGGGCGGCTTTGCGTAACTCGTTAATGGCGCGCGCATCGCCGCGAACGCCAGCCCCCAGACCGTCCTCGTCGAAGCGAAACTCTTCGAGATTATCCTGTTCACAAAAGCCGAAGACCTTCTCAACAGACTGGTAAATGTCGCTGCCCACGCCGGACCATTCCCGCACATTCTCCAGAAGGAAACCGTGACGGGTTGAAAAGGCGTTTTTGTCCCGACCTTCGTCGGCGACGTCCATCGCCCCCAGTCGTTTGCCAGTTGGCTGGATGCCCAGCCTGATATGTGCATCAACAGCAGCCTGTACCCAGTCTGAGGGGATCAGGACACCTTCCGCTGATGCGCTGTAGTTCAGGTCAAGCTCCTGCGCCACTACCACCGGATTGTCGATTTTCTCGCATTCCCTGCGATACCACTCATCATCCTTACGGGGGTCGCTACGCCAGTGGAATGTGAATACCGGTATCTTTCCGCCGTGGCGTTTCTGCGCAAACGGGTTCGCCATGCCGTTGACCGAACTCAGGTCAATACGGCAACGGGTGGTTTGCGATAACGCCGCATCAATCAGTAGCGGGCGTTGCAGAAATGCAGCCTCATCCACCAGATAGAGTGTGGTTCGGTCACCACGTCCAATATTGTCACCAGCTTCGCCCTTGATGACCGCGCCTGTCTCAGGAAATTCAACACGCATGTACGGTGCATGCTTCTTCTCATTCCACGACCCACGAAACTCGACGGGCAGCGTCTCTACAAACTTGCGCGCCTTCCAGAACAGCGCCTTAGGGTCACCAGTACTGTCGACATATTCCTCTTTACGGGAACCGAAGCCGATGACCATCTCTTTGTTAAACAGGCAAAGCGAGCAGGCCATCCCGATCGCCGTCCAGCTCAGCCCCATTTCACGGGATTTTTCGGTGATACCGTTCTCCCGCTTGCCCCAGCGTTCCATAATCCAGTGAATCCACTCTTCCTGTTTCGGGAATAGCAGAAAAGGGATGGTGACCGGCAGGCCATAATCGATATTACGCGGGTCCGTCGTCATGCCCCAGTCGATGATGAACTGAGCCGGGTTAGTACGATAAAACTGCTTCAACGCGGGCAGCATCTCAGGATGCTGGCGAATGCGCTGTAAGCGTTCCATCCGCCATTCAAACACCATCTGGTAATCTGGATGTTTGAAATCGAAGGAGAATGGTAACGGCATAATTAACCCATCATTTTTTTGTATAGCTCCGCTGCCTGATCAGTTGTCAGATCAGTATTTTTTCCTGGTAGAGGCGTTTTTTCTGGTTCACTGACAGCACCTATACTCCATGCTTCTCTCTCCAGGCCGATCAACGTTTTCAGGCTGTCGCTCAGGTCTTTCAGAGATTTCACACGGGAAGGCAAACTGATGACTTTTTGATAAGTTTCATTGAGCCGGTCACGGCCTTTATCGTCAGGATCGAACATGATGTCACCCAGTTGCTCCAGCGCCACCACATCAGCACACTGCGCACCAAGTTCATCAAAAAGCGTGTTTGTGAGTTCCCGGGCCCGGCGAATATCGCCCCGGTGCTCCATGCGTACCGAGGCTATTACCTCCGCTGTGGCCTCTATCAGTACGCGTTCTGTAAGTTCCGTTTTGGTGCGTACCGTTTTGCGTACTTCCTGTTTGCGTACCAGATCGTCAGCCTTTTGCTGAATCCTGGCGTTAAGATCACGGGACCAGTCATCACGCTTTGCACGCTTGCGGATAGCACCTTCACTAATACCATGATGTGACGCAATTTCACGTAGGGACATCACTCCGGCCCGGTATGCCGTCTCGATGGCCTCCCAGTCCGGTTTTGCCATATCTGATCACCTGCCTGTTTGTCATTATCGCAGACACTCAGGGAATGCCTGCTGTAATGCTTACTTACGTAACCGTTCCAGTAAATCCTTCTCAAATATCCCGGTACTTTTACACTCAACCGGTTTCACCTTATCGTTACCGTCGGCAGTATCCAGTCCGGCAGAGCCTGTCACCATTACCGAAACATTACTGCCTTCACCGGCACTCCAGACCTGCGCGACGATACGGTAATGCTCCTGGATATTTTGTGTCTGCGGTAACAGTGAACAGTCCAGATACAACGAACTCAGTTCCGGGTCATCTCCTCTACCGGCGATAATCCCTGTGGTCTGGTCGTTAACACTGGCTGTGATGGCCTTCTCCCTGAAATACAGCGCCACGGCATTCAACAACTCATCCGGTTTACGGTTACCAATGAATGAGGTTGATATCTGTTCGCTCATCCCTGGCTGCTGCCCGGACTGGCTGTCCTGCTGTTGCTGCCCGCCCGTTTTAACCGGACCATACACGGTAATACAGCCGCCAAGACAAAGTGCGGCAGCGGTGGCTAATATACGGCGCATAGTCATTACCGATAATAAAGCGTTGTACACCCGGCGAGGGACACACATACCAGGGCCAGTACGAATAATTTTGCCTTCATTAATTTTCCTTGTTATCAGGTTTCAGTTCTGCCCGGTCACTTTGTCCCAGGTACGTTCGCATGTGCTTCCGGCGACATAACGCTCATCAGCCTCTTTTGCGAACTTTCCCGCCAGATCGTCAGCTTCGCCAAGCAACTTGGCGAGCAGTATTCCGGTCTCGGCTTTTGCCTGGCTTGCTGCGGCAAGAGCGGAAAGCCTGCCGGTTTCACTTCCTGCAAGTTGCCGTTGTACTGCTGCGAGCTGCTGTTGCAGCCCACCGCGAGCACGCTCAGCAGCATCAGCATCGGCCTGTATTTTTGCCAGTTCTTCATCGGCTCTTTTCCGTTCTTCATCTGCGGCGTGCTGGCGACGCTGTTCTTTCGCTCGTTCGGTTACTTCACGCTGCAATGCAGCGGTCGCATCGGTAAGGTCTCGTTGCGCCCACTGGTATTTCCAGGATGTATCCGCTTTCTGATAACCTCGTGAATAACACCAGTACGCTGCCGCACATAACAAAAAAGCCACCAGCAGTATTTCTGCTAATGGCTTCCAGATTTTTTTAAGCAATACAGGTAACAGATTCATACCAACACCGATTTTGCTTTTTCAAAGCGCTCTCGCCGATCTCCGATGCCGTTCTGCCCTCCGTTTATTATCTGTGTAACGCGTACCATGTCGCCGGAATATTTCAGACACCCTTTAGTCGCGAAGAACCACGCTGCACTACGGGCAGCATACGTATCCTGTGCCAGTAGATCCGGATGGGAAACGAGCTCAGTTTTGATCCCGTTACCGCAATCACGGTAGTTGTTCAGACCTGTGATCTGAATAAGCCCACGCCCACGGTAGTTCCAGCCGTCGCCAGGCCCGTTGTTACCCATTCGCTTGCTGTATACCAGATTAGCTATTGCACGCTGTCGCTCGAGCGGAAGCGCCTTCTCACAGGCTTTTCGCCCAAGAGTACTGGCCTGATCTGGAGTGATTCTCCCGGCGCGGATGAATCCGGTCAGCCCGGCGATACTGTAGTTGAAGCTCTCCACCAGCCTTGTAAAACCAGCGCTTTCATGTCCCGCCTGAGCAATGAACATGGCCTGATCCAGTGGAGCAGTAATACCGAATTCGCTCATTGCCGCCGTAATATGTGGATACCAGCGCGCAGCCAGTTCGGCGCTGATACCAGCCGCCTGCTGAAATTGTTGTTGATTCATCAGTGCCTCAGTGCATCGACCAGACGCGCCACATTACCGCGAGCCCACAGCACAGCGGCGCAGATAAGGATATTCACCATCACCACCAGCCAGTGGGATGATTCATATAAACCAAAAACAAACCGGAAAGGGACGCTGGCATATACCAGCACCATGACATAGGCCAGTAACGAAATCAGGGGACGGTGTGTCGCATCACCGCGTCGGTAAAACATCAGAACGATGACTATCACCCCACAAATTACGGCATTCAGAACTGCAGAAGGGTCATTTGCTACCATTTGATCCCCCTCCCCTGATACGAGAAAGAATACTGAACAGGCTGTTCAGATCCTGACTGTTAAGAAAAGTGAGAAACTTTATACACATTGCAGAAATAATCACTGCGCCAAGTGCATCCAGTGGTTTTTCATAATGCGTTATTGCCGCAAGCTTAGTACCTATCAACCCGGCGCCAAGCACTCCCACAATAAATGATGTAATAAAATAAGCGACCAGCCTGATGCGTCCGATGTTGGTTGCCGTGGCGACATAAAACACCGCGCCGGCAAAAGCACCGAATACCACACCATAATCGGTTCCGGTTGCCAGACCGAATACACTGGCCCCCATTAATCCACCAGCCAACACTGTCGCACTGGATACAGGTTCGGACATTCATCCCCCTCTGGTTATGTGGGTCCTCTCAGTTATGAGGGGAAATAAAAAAGGCTGCCTGATGGCAGCCCTGATAAGGTTTAAGTCATTTAAACTGGCGGCTGTAACGGCCCAGACAGTACTTCTGCTTCACCGTTATGGCAGATATCATCACCCCTTGTCAGATGCCAGACACCGACAATAAGCTGTCCTGATTCCAGATCGTCAACTGTGTCATTCGTATAGTATGCCACCTGAGCAACACCGTTATGCTGAATCCAGTAATACCCTTCTTTCATTCACACCTCCGCAAGACTAAGCAAATAGTATAAGGCGAAGCAGAAAATGCCGCGGTGCAAGAAACCACAACTCAAATCCTGTTGTACAGGCTGCTCTTTCCAGTCATAGCCTCACCACCGATAGCTCGGATGGCGCAGTGTGAAGTAGGAAGGCCGCCCGGTGGATTAACAACAAAACTCAGAGGGATTATTCCGGACGGCACAAACAGAAAAGCCCCGGCAATCACCGAGGCTTAAATTGTTGCCGGTTACCGCTCCGGCGCGATCAGCAAAAGCTATCGCGGTATCAGATTGTGGTCCTGCCTGTGTGAGCTTTGCGGTCGGCTGGAACATGTAGACTCCGCATCACTCCCCGCACTTTGTCTTATTGGCGTCGGGAATCCATAAAAGAAAACCCCGCCGAGGCGAGGTTCTTAATTCTTGTAACGTCACAGGCATAATAACCCATCGTTGGAATCAGGTTAGCCATTTTCCGTTAAGTTTGCAATAGCTAAATTATTTTGGTCATCGAGTCACGTTTCCCAGAACCTTTTCTGCATACGATTCCTCAATATGGCAATGCTCCACCAGCCGATCGAAAAACAGTTTATAGTTGTACCGCCATACCATTTCCGTTACTCCTAGTGCTTTAAAAATCTCGGTATCTTTGAGACGTGGGTAGCCTCTTCCCTTGCATCTTGGGCATTTTTTATAAACCGGCACGCCCTGCAACTCAGATTTTTTCTTATCGAGAATTTCTCCGCGTCCCCGGCAACGACATTCATTTTTCACATGGCCTTTGCCATCACACGCCTTACACACTACGCGTACCTGCTCACGAACTGATTTCCACACCTCCCAGTCGGACGGAGAAATACCTTTCGTATCTTTTACCCATTTTGGTGGCTTACCATCTGGGTAGGTAACCTTGTTCGTGAAAACCTCAGCATCAATTAATTTAGCACCATGACAGTTACTGCACGTCACCAGGCTGGCCGCGCTGAGGGAATAATCGCGAAATACATAACGCGCCATAGTGTCGAGAAATTTTGAACGCTTACCCTCTTCCATTTTCCGTAATGCCCCATGCCGTTCTGCACGCTGCTCTGCTAATAGCCTGATATAGGCGATGATATTTTCAGAAGATAAAACCCCAGCTTTTGCAAGATACAATTCAATACCCACTGCGGCTTTTGCAGTAAGTAGCCCGAGTGATGCCATTACGTCAGTAATAGTCAGCGTATCAGACGTTATTCCGCATGGTACTGCGCCGGGCATCATGGATTTAGGTGAAAAATATTTCGGTAAGGACTCAAGATTCATTTCGATGCTCCCGTTTTGCTTCAATGCGGACGTAATTACGAAGAATGCGGTATGCCACAGGAAAAGATCCCCGGTATCGATAAATTCGGAGACGCAACCAGCGCATGCGGAGTATCTCGATCAGTTCTGGTTTCATGCTGCATGTTCCTGCCGACGTGCGCGGCGCTTCTCCAGCGCCCAGGCTTTGCGGGTGAATATGGATTTGATGCGTTTCAGGTACGGGATATCGAAACGACGTGGCGCATTGTCAGATTCAAGACGCTCCACCCTTTCCAAGCCTATACGCCTGATGAGGCGTATTCGGTATTCGACCGCATTACCGCTTAACTGCCGGTTGCAGCGCGTGCAGGCCGAATGAACGTTGAATACGTTGAATTTGAGATGTGAGGCGGCACCGCGCGAGCGGTAATGGCTTGCATCGATGGCGCTTCCGGTCAGGAAATTGCTTTTACCAACCAGCGGCGCATCGCAGCTAATGCAGGGTTTACCTTCATCCCGTATCCTGATGTAACGGTTAAAGGCGGCCTGCGCCTCTTTATCCCACTGAGCTTTAGTTTTGAACGACTCACGCTTAGCCTGGCGGCGCTGGCGTTCGGCTTTATCCGCCTGGTGTTTCTCCCTGATACGCCTGGCTGCGGCTTTAATCTTTTCTTTGGCACGCAGTTCCAGGGCATAGATAGCGCCATGTTCAGGACAGCACCAGACAACGTTGCTGTAAGCAGGATGAAACCATTCCCGGCAAACTTTGCACTTACGGCGCGGTAATTTAGCCATGTTCACCCCCAGACCTTTTGGCGTAAGGATTTTGGCGTCCGCACCCGGTGTGCATATTCAGGTAATTTCGCGCTGACAGTCCAGGTAATGAAGTCAGGGTTCAGGCTCTTTTCTGTCCTTACGCCCCGCTTCTGATAATCCGATACCAGCGTGTCGGCCTGCTCGGTTGTGCAGTCGTGATGATGGAACCAGGAGTATTTCATCGCCATCACCCCGCAAAGCTCATGAGCTGGGCGGCGGCGTTCTCGGCCTCGCGCTGAGTACGAAATGTACGTGATAAAATCCACCGCCAGATCACATCAAGCGCGGATTTATACAACTGCTGAAATTCGACCTCATCCATGCTGGAAAAAGCGATGCTGCGGGGATGTTTGCGAAGGGTGCCGTCCGGTAACTGGATGGCGTCATAGTGACCAGCCTCAACCGTCACCCATGCGCGGTAGGCATCGAATGATTTACACAGGCTAATCCCGTTTGTTACCCGGCGGTTTGCAATCTGTTCCAGATACTGTTCAGCCGCATCCAGTAATGCGCTTTCATTCCCGCCATATGCAGCGAGAAACTTTGCATAACCGTTTACCAGTTTGCGCTCATTGGCAGAAATGGCGCCGCCGGTGGGTTCCCAGTATTCAAACCCAAGATTAAGCAACGCGAAAAAGCGGCGATGGAATGCAGGATTCCTCACCTGGCGGAACTCAGCCACCAGCACGGCACCGAGTTTAATTTTTGATTGCAGAATTTCGCTGGTCTCCGGCGTAGCGGGGATCAGAATTCCAGATGACTGCTTGATGAGTTGTAATTCGTGCGCCATGGTGTTCTCCGTGGCGCAGCAGGTGCAGGTTGTTCAGGCCTACATTTGAAGTGTATCAAAGCAACGGGTAATTCGATAGCCTGCCTTTTCTAACATTTGCGTAAATAATGTTGGAGTTCCAACTATGTCATCAGGGTGAAGGGGAACAAAAGATATCTCGTCACCACGACGATACATCAGGGCGCGTCCGCTATCCGGAATACTACCGAACCTTGCCACTACACAATGATCGTAACAACGTATAACCGCATACCCTGATTCTGGTAAGTCTTCTAACATGTAACCCCCCGTCACACTGACTTTATTTCTGGAAACGTCTGCGACTCCACGATGCTTAATATGCATAAAACCAGTCGTCAGCGCTTTCCCACGTTTCCTGCAGAATGCTCTGTATACGTTTTTTATCGCCATCAGCAGCACCGACGATACTCAGACCATCCTGACTGCCTCGACGGATGGTTAAGTTGCAGTTTTCATACTGATTCTGGAGACGGGTAATTAATTCTTTTTCAAGCGCAGGAACGGCACCTTCCGGAAGCTGTTTTGTCCGGCTGATAACAAGTTCAATTCTCATAATTCCCTCTACATTTAACTACTGTATATAAACACAGTATACCTGTTAGAAAGAATATTCAAGAGGTGAATAGCACTTTTTGCAAAAGCTAGCATGTTGTTTCATATCAGATTTTAGGCGAAAAACCCGCCGCAGCGGGTTATGACGCAACACTTCATGCCGGAGTTTTCCGGTCCGTCTTGTTGTGAACCTCCCAGAGACTAATGCCACAACTGAACACAAACTCAGCCAGATAATTTAAGCCGGACCATTCCCGGATGCCGCCGCGCGCCGCTTCCACAAATACAGCGATATCCTGATCACGCCACACTCCAAACAGGCGCCAGCCGCCACTGTCAGTCTTAACGGCTGCTATACGCGTCAGAACACCAGTCTGGTACAGGTCAGTGAACGCAGGTTTCTTCCTGGTTATTATTCGCATATCTACAAACCTAAGAAATGTTGATTACAAATCACTGATTCGTATTTTTTGATTTTTCACTAATGCCGATCACAGGACCGGCATGTAGATACGGGACATTAGCTCTGCTCTGGTTCTGGTGCTGCTGGCAGCGGCATCCAGTGCGTAACCAAGATATGCTCAATGCAGTTCATCTGATTGCCGCCTCGCATGTCAAAAAATAGTCCAGAATGCTCATCAAAATATGAAACATAACGATATCCCAACTTGTTATGAACAATTACTTCTTGCTCGTCTTCTGGCATCCGCTCACTACAGCTTATCCAACCATCCGGAATTACCGGCGCTGACTGCTCTTTAATATGCAGTCGTGGCTCACCGTCTTTCGGTTCAGGCCATTCGCGCTTCTTGTTCACCGCCAGCTTTTCCACCATCGCCAGGGCAATCTGCTCGTCAGTAATACCAGCGCGGCGTTGTGCATCCCATAACAGGAATTGCATATCAGCCCACTCAAGCGGATCTGATGGGTCTGCGGCGGCCTCGAGCGCTTCTTTTGAGAGGTGTTTCAGTGGCCCCACTGGACCGACATCGCCGAACGTCTTATCTGACCACTCGGCGTGCTCACGGCGAATACGTTCGCGTTCTGGCACTGGCGGGGTGGTGTAGAGCGGTATATACACGGCAACATCATCAGCAGCATTTGGCTGCTGCTCTAACGTCACGCATGTGCCGGAAAATTTATTCAGATATCGCACAGGCTCAGCGGTAAGCGCTGCCAACGCTATACGCGCCAGTTCGCGCAGGTTTTCGCTATACGGTGACGTGTTATCACGACTGATTACGTGGTTCGCCGTATCAATTAAAATCTGTTTTTGCTGTTCTCTGGTAATAGTGGTCATGGGTTAGCCCTCAGCCTGCCGTGCTTTCAACTTGGTTAGGGAATGTCAGGTACTCATTAAAGGCCGCTCCGATACGCATCGCGGCGGGGATAAATTCGCTTTTCCCCTTATCTACTTCATCAAAAATTTCGTCATAGCGCGTCACATCAAATAGCGATACTTCACAATCGCCAGTCGTCGCAAACGCGATCCGATTTGAGGGACACTCCGCCAGTAGCTTATTGAGTTTCTTTACCCAGGCTTTTTCCTGTTTCGTCAAAGTAGCCATATCACTCCCCCTTAACCTTGATGCCAGCGGTGCGTATTTCGTGTATCGCATTGTCATTACCAGCACACCAACCCTCGGCATAATCCCGGCTGAATCCGCTCATGTGCATGACTTCTCCAACGCTGAGTTTTGACAGGTTGACCTCCCGCGCCTCCAGTTCTGCTATGCGCTGCTGGGCTTCATGGTACGCATCAAGCAGTATGTCGAAACAATTGCCGTCGTTCAGTATTTGGGCCAGTTCAGGTTTCCACGCTACGCAGTCATCATCCGGGTCTTGCATGTTGTAGACGTAAGTATCAAAGGCACCCATAAAGCGCCCGAATCCACCTTTGTCGTCTACCAGCACTTGCCAGGAGCGGAGAAGGAACAGTTTTTGGTCACGATCTAAATCTGTCCGGGATAGCTCATCGGCGATAATGCTGATCTCACTACCGTGCCAGCGAGCATCATTACGTTGCGCCGCATGAAACAGCTTCCAGAAATACTCAGTTTCTTCCTGGTTCGGGCGGCATTGCTTCAATGTATGGACTGTCATGCTGCACCTCCAAAAATCCATTGGTTACCTGCGTGCGCCTGGAATTTGCAGGACGTATCAGGCATAACCAACTCATGAACCACTTCGCCTGTTTCAACAAAGTAGTAGTTGCTGTCTGTAACGTTGTTGATGAAGAATGCCTCACGCTCGCGCCATGACATCTCACCGAGAATACGCTGCACCTTTTTGGTGATTGGTCGGTAATCAGGTTCTATGCCAGCCAGTTTTGCCGCCGCGTAGTTGTGGTGGCCATCCATCAGGATGGTGTATTGCTGCCCACGCAGAACTATCGGGTAAACAGATACGATAAAACGCTTAAATCTTGCCGCTCTGTCGTTTACCTTTGCCTTGTCGAGGTAGCGCTGACTGCTGATAAGCGGACCTTTGATGTTGCTCATTGGCCCTTTATCGGTGATTACTTTTTCAATATCTAATGCAGTTATCATGATCTGACTCCCTTTAGTCCGAATTTGGCCCGAATTTCTGCAATCTTCGCGAGGTTTTGCGCGCGGTTTAGTGGTCTGCCACCAAGAACAGGAAGCTGCTTAACTGGCTCCGGGATCACCTCTCCACGGTTTATCCTGGTAACCATGTGGTTGAGTTCTTCGACTGCCTTGCGGCGCAACTCGGTATCACTAAGAGCGTTAGCTCGCATGTTTGAGTACAGTGTGGTGACAAGCCAGTAATGGGCTTTGGATTCCCATGGATATGATTCTGCATCCGGGTATAAACCACGCGTGCGGCAATACTGGTAAACCATATCGACCAGTTCATTGGCATCAGGAAGCCCGGCAGCAGTTGCCAATTCAGCCTTACACCATGCGACGAACTGGCCTGGAGACGGAAGAAACGGACGTTCCTGACGGCGGGCGACACGCATTCCGGCCGCAACTTGCTCCATGGTGGTGATGTCGTTCTCACGGAAAGCCAGAACCCACTGACGCCGGATTTCGTTCATCTCAGCCTGGCTGCGATTAGCTGTGGTAGCAGGGAACGCTGCCATAAGCTGACTAAACACGTTGTTGATGACCTTAGCAACCTGCTCAACTTGCGGCTTATCGTCATGCTGTTCCGGCATGTTGTTGGCAATACGGCGCATCTGCTCACGGTCAAAATTAACCATCTGCGCAGCAATGTTTTTCATAGCTCCACTCCGTATATCCAGTCAGTGTTATTTAGGTCAAGTTTTGGCTTAGAGGCAGTTGTGCCAGTCTGTTGCTTGTTGCGGTTGATATCGAGTTGAGTCCACTTTTCGCGGAGCTTTGCCGGGCTAATGACGTTGCCAGCCCAGAAGCTGTCATGGCACGCCCAGCGAAACAGCACGCACATGTCGCGATGTGTTCGTCCGTCACATTCACGCATCAGGCGTATATCGTTAGCCCATCCTGCCAGGTTAGGTTTTCTGGCTGATGGAGAAATGGTTTTTATCAGGTCAAACATCCACTCGGCAGCAGTTAGGTCTTCAGCAGTTCCCCACTTGTTGCCTCTCTGAATCGCTGCTTCGGGTTTTAGGACATGAGGTTTCTTTCTTGGCTTGTCAGAGGATTCGTCAGAATTCTCTGACGTAGATCTTTTAATATTGTCTTTTGTTAGTTTGTCTTTTGTGGTTAGCAACTTCTGCTTAGGTGCGTTAGCAACTTCCGCTAAGGTTTTCTTAGCAGGTTTAGCTAATGTTTTGCAGAATCCGTTATTTTTAGTTTGCCACTCGGAAATATGGATATTCATACCAACCCTGCGGCCTTCCTGAATCAGTACCTTCTTCCTGATCAGACTGTTTTTTGCTGTCGAGCAATGGGTATGATGCTTCTGAATCATCTCCTCTAACTGCTCGTTGCTGATCCAGTCCATTTTCTTGTTGTATCCATACGTTTTGCGCCATACGGCCATCAGGATGCACAGCTCAGTCTCCGGCAAACCAGAACACATCACGGCATCCAGAAGTTCATTTGCCAGGCGCGTATAGCCATCATCGAGATCTGCCACGCGCGGCTCCTTAGGTGCCACGTCAGGCACAGGAAAATTGATTACTTCGGCAGTGTTTGCCATAATTACTCCTGTGAATTGATCCAGTTAATTCCACCAGAAAGCCGTTGGTGACCCCTCACCGCGGCTTTCGCCTTTTTGGTTGCTGTCATTTTCAGTCCCACCCCAGCGCATCCGGCCTGGCTCGTTCAGCCTTTAGCCCGGCATCAGCGAGAATCTCTACGGCTGTGAGATAGTTTCTGGATACCAGTACCGCCTCCGGTGGCGCGGCCTGAATCCCAAGAAAAGCCAGCTCTTCCGCCATGTTGCAGAAATATCCCTCAGCTTTACGCCTGCTGACTGTCGACTCGCTGATGCCCATATGCTCGGCGTATGATTTCTGCCCTACTGATGCAAGCCGGTTGAGCAGAACACTCTCTATCTCAATCGGGTTGATTTCTGGTGGGTCTAACTTTCGTGCAATTGCGTTCTCCATGGGTAAATATCCTCTATGGTTATTTGGCTGATGCCTCTTGGCTTGGTAAGCCATCGGTTGGGTTTGGGTAGAGATCAGGACGCAGTTCGTGTGGGGTGACTTTCCAGTCAATAGCTCTTGCCACTCGAACTACAAGTTCGCCGGGAACTTTGTTTTTAAACCAGCCGTTAACGGTCTGAGCACGGCGACCAAGTCGGCGTCCCAACTCAGCCTGGCTACACACGGAAAGGATCTTGCGTTGAACAGTTACTTTCATTGGTCGGTCTCATTGAGTGAAGATACAACCAATTATTCAAATTTAATCGATACTGTCAAATTATTTCGATAGCCATACCTACAGAAAAAATCTGTATAATGAAACCATGTAATTGTGCGAGAACGAAAAATGAACTTTGGAGAGCGTTTACAAAGAGTGCTTAATGAGACTGGGATCACCCAATCTGAGTTAGGTCGTAGAGTCGGCGCTACCTCTCAATCAGTTAATGGTTGGTGTCAGTCCGGCATTCTTCCCCGAAAAGATATCTTAGAGTTGTTACCTAAGGCCACAGGTAAGCCGTTGTATTGGTTCTTCATGGAGGATGATGAGGAATCGGATGTGCCTGAACGTCTAACACAAGGTGGTCCAACAGATCTCAATGACCGACAAAAGCGGCTCTTAGAAATATTTGATCAGCTACCGACTGTTGAACAAGACCGTTTTATTGAGCTGGCAGGCACCAGACTTCAAGAACTAGACGATTTCATGGCTGAATACCAAAGACGCAGAAAAATCGAGCCTCCTTCTCGCTAAACCAGCTTTAAAACTACTAACCGCCTTAACTGGCGGTTTTTTTATGTCATTAATTCACCCACATCTCGCTTTCTTAATCTTCCCTGTAAAATTAATCATCAAATTTAATTGACATGTATCGATTGAATCGATAATACTTAACCTATCAAACGCAGCAACGAGTCATCAAGGCAGGACGCCCACGAAGTAGCCGCCCGGGGCATACGAAGACCGGGATGAGATGGCAAGGTTAACGTGCAGCAGGTGATAAACGTTCCGCTGGCCGGCGATAAGGCAAACGAGGGAAGTCATGGAAATCATCGATAAAAAATACAACAGCAAAGAAGAGACTACTGCATTTCACCTGAAATCCAGTGGCAAAATTGTCTCACGCCTGCTTTCAACAAAGCTTGATCGTGATGATTGGGAGATCATCCATAACCTATTGCATTTCGTTTACAGCCAAGGTGTCGAGGCAGGCAGTAAAAGCCGCGCAAAAGAAATACGGATAGCTCTTGGATTAGAAGATGATTGATTTCGCACGTAAGCCAGCACGCATCCAAGCCATCAAACTTAGCTATTTCGGAGTGAGGTTACGCCGCCTCTGCTACCTGCTGGCGCAGAAAGGAGATCCGGATGCTTAAACAATGCGGTTACTGCCGCAAATCCATTGATGAAGGCAAAGAAGTAAAAAACACCCTTCTCTATCTCAACGGCTCGCAACTGGCGCGCAAAGAAAAGGAATATTGTTCCAGGCAGTGCGCTGAATACGACCAGATGGCGCACGAAAGTTAAATAGTAGTTCCGAAATATGAAATGAAAAATTCGCCATTAATTTGGCGTGGCTTCCTACACCCTGAATTTAAGACTGGAGAACTTATGGAAATCTTAAAAATCGAAATGAACCTGAAAGCAGTTAATAAGAGCATTGCTTTATTCAATTGCGAAAAGAAAGTCTCAGGCGTTATTCACTCAAATTCAACTGGCGAAACTACTGTGATTCTCGACGGTGGATATGTACTCGGAAAGTTCGACTGTCCTCATTGTGCTGTAGAAGCCATTTCGCTGCTCACAGTCAAGGTAAGTGATGGAGAACAAGCAGGGTTTGGTAATTACCGAAGCTACAAGCTTGATTACTCAGAAAAATTTTATCAGACCATCCATTAAGAAAACGCCCACCGAAGCGGGCGTGCCCTGTCCGGTCCAACCGACCAAAGCGAACCGGACCTAACAACCAGATATATCGGGGTGCTGTTAAGGCACCTCCATTCTACACGAATTGAGGACAAAACAATGAGTGGAACTAATCCTGTATTTTTAGTCCGCAAAGCAAAGAAATCATCAGGCCAGAAAGACGCTGTACTCTGGTGCAGTGATGATTTTGAAGCGGCAAATGCAACACTGGATTATCTTCTGATTAAATCCGGTGCGAAGCTGAAAGATTACTTCAAAGCTGTCGCTACTAATTTCCCTGTCGTTAACGAGCTGCCGCCGGAAGGCGAACTGAGCCTCACTTTCTGCGATTACTATCAACTCGCTAAAGACAATATGACCTGGACGCAAATCCCCGGCGTCACCCTGTCATCATCTGAAGCCGCCGCCGCGGCGCGCCAGCATATCGTCGATGGTGTTGATACCGAAACAGGCGAAGTGCTGGAAGACCACACCGAAAATTTTGGTAACGAAAGCAACAGCCCTGACCAGGCAACAGCCCCAGCCCCCGAGCTGACTGTTGTCGCAACTATGCCTCTCCGTCACCGCGTTCTTGCTCAGTACATAGGTGAAGGTGAGTATCTTTATCACGTCGACGCCTCCCAGAAAAAAGAAATTCTGCGTCTCGAAATGGACACCGATAATTCATATGTCCAGAACCTGCTGCTTGCCGCCGAGAATGTTGAAGCGTTCAAGAAAGCCATTGAACACGATGTTCATAAGGTAGTTAATGCCATCAAAAAAGTATTCCCTGTCGATGGAAAAACTCCTGAACTGGCGACTGTTATCCTGTTCCTTAAAACATGGTTCGAGACGGAGCATATCGATCGCTGTTTGCTCGTTAAGGAGTGGGCAAAAGGCAACCGTGTATCGGCTATTCAGCGCACTGAAAGCGGCGCCAATGCTGGCGGTGGCAATAAGACTGACCGTAACCCTGATTACGAACACACTCTCGATACTCTTGACGTAGAGATTGCAATGGCCACTTTGCCTATGGACTTTAATATCTATAAGCTACCTGGCAGTGTTTACCGTCGCGCAAAAGAAATCGTAAAGAAAAAGGAAAGTCCGTTCAAAGAATGGTCCGCAGCACTTCGCGCAACGCCCGGTATCCTGGATTATTCCCGCGCCGCTATTTTCGCGCTGATCCGAAGCGCACACCCTGAGTTTTATCACTACCCCGGACGCCTTCAGGGGTATATCAACGCCAACTTAACGGAGACTGATCACGAGAACCCCACCGAGGAAGCTCTCACGGCTGCCCGACACACTCCGGAAAAAGACGCAGTAGAAGAAGCCAACCGACAGCTTGCCGCCGCACGCGGTGAATACGTCGAGGGCATCAGCGACCCGAACGACCCAAAATGGGTGAAAACCGAGACAAGCCAGCCGACCACCGAACCTGAACTGGTTAAAAATGTTGGCAACGGTATTTTCGACGTGTCCGCTTTAATGCAGAACTCATCAACTCATGGCACAGAAACGAATCCGGAGATCACCAGCAATGTGCAGGTTCAAGAAGCTGACAGTGATGAAAAACAGGCTGGTGATGCGGTGCAGGCAGGCGAAGGCGATCTGGGTACTGGTAAAGAAGCAGTTACCGTAGAGAACCAGAATCAGGCTGAAACGCACCAGAACAACGATTCTGTGAGCCAATCTGAACCTGAGGCGCAACAAAATGTACCGGAATCGCAACAAGAAGAGCCAGAAGCAGCCTGGCCGGAATACTTCGAGCCGGGCCGCTATGAAGGTGTACCAAACGAGGTTTACCACGCCGCCAACGGGATCAGCTCAACTCAGGTGAAAGATGCTCGCGTGTCGCTGATGTACTTTAACGCGCGTCACGTAGAGAAGACTATCGTCAAAGAGCGCTCCCCAGTACTTGACATGGGCAACCTGGTACATGCTCTGGCTCTACAGCCGGAAAACCTCGAAGCGGAGTTCAGCGTAGAGCCTGAGATCCCTGAGGGTGCTTTCACCACCACCGCCACCCTGCGCGAGTTCATCGACGCGCACAACGCCAGCCTGCCAGCACTGCTGAGTGCTGACGATATCAAAGCGCTGCTGGAGGAGTACAACGCCACCCTGTCCGCTCCAGTACCGCTGGGTGCCAGTCTGGAAGAAACAGGGCAAAGCTACATAGCGCTACCTGCTGAATACCAGCGCATTGAAGCAGACCAGAAACAGACAGCCGCAGCCATGAAGGCCTGTATCAAAGAATACAACGCCACCCTGCCTACGCCGGTTAAAACGAGCGGTAGCCGTGACGCACTTCTGGAGCAACTGGCAATAATCAACCCTGACCTGGTCGCTCAGGAAGCGCAAAAATCGTCGCCGTTGAAAGTATCTGGCACGAAGGCCGATCTGATTCAGGCCGTGAAATCAGTCAACCCGGCAGCGGTATTCGCCGACGAATTGCTGGATGCGTGGCGGGAGAACACCGAAGGGAAAGTGCTGGTCACCCGCCAACAGCTCAGCACCGCGCTGAACATTCAAAAAGCCCTGCTGGAGCACCCGACCGCCGGCAAATTGCTGACTCACCCAAGCCGCGCTGTCGAGGTTAGCTATTTTGGGATTGATGAGGAAACCGGGTTGGAAGTTCGGGTACGCCCTGACCTTGAGATCGATATGGGCGGCCTGCGCATTGGCGCCGACCTGAAAACTATCAGCATGTGGAACATCAAGCAGGAAGGCCTGCGTGCGAAGTTGCACCGGGAAATCATCGACCGGGACTATCACCTGAGCGCGGCCATGTACTGCGAAACTGCGGCGCTGGACCAGTTTTTCTGGATTTTCGTCAACAAAGACGAGAACTACCACTGGGTCGCCATCATTGAGGCGTCTACCGAGTTGCTGGAACTTGGCATGCTGGAATACCGCAAAACAATGCGAGCGATAGCAAACGGCTTCGACACTGGTGAATGGCCAGCGCCTATCACAGAAGACTACACCGACGAACTGAACGATTTTGATATGCGCCGCCTTGAAGCGTTGCGCGTACAGGCATAAGGGGAAAATCATGGAAAACACAAATATTGTTACCACTGAGCAGCAGGCACCAAACACCATTTCTGCCAGTAACGCAATTTTTAACGTTCAGGCACTGGGTCAGTTAACAGCTTTCGCTAACCTGATGGCAGACTCACAGGTGACGGTACCGGCACACCTTGCAGGGAAACCAGCCGACTGTATGGCTATCGTCATGCAGGCTATGCAATGGGGTATGAATCCTTACGCTGTGGCGCAGAAAACACACCTGGTTAACGGTGTTCTTGGTTACGAGGCACAACTGGTCAACGCAGTAATTGCAAGCTCCAGTGCCATTCATGGCCGTTTTCATTACCGCTATGGGGGTGACTGGGAGCGCTGCACCAGGACACAGGAAATCACACGCGATAAAAACGGTAAAAATGGGAAGTACACCGTCACTGAGCGCGTTCGGGGCTGGACGGATGAGGACGAGATCGGCCTGTTCGTTCAGGTTGGTGCCATTCTGCGAGGTGAATCTGAAATCACCTGGGGAGAACCTCTTTACCTCTCCGGCGTTGTTACCCGCAATTCTCCGCTATGGGTTTCAAACCCTAAACAGCAAATTGCTTATCTGGGCGTTAAATATTGGGCTCGCCTGTACTGCCCGGAAGTGATCCTCGGCGTGTACAGCCCTGATGAGGTTGAGCAACGAGAAGAACGCGAGATT
>NZ_JBGDVI010000024.1:0-72936 GCF_046551895.1 Salmonella sp. SAL03688 | reverse complement strand
ATGAACGGCCACACCAGGCCCTGAAATACAAAACGCCCGATGATGTTCATCAGGCGTTTTACAGACAAAAAACTGTCAACCTATATCAGGACTAGTCACACCCTCACTTTTCGTGACAACATTATTAATAAGCAAGAAAAGACAAATATTGCGTCAGGTCACTTTTATCCCTGCAAACAAGAATATTTCACTTTGACACGCTTTCTGACTATAAAGCTAAGTCAGTAATTCGCAACAAGGATTGGCGATCACAGTGGTTTGCCGTAGAATGACCGCCCTCATTAAGAGTGATTAAGGTGGTTAACCACAAACCCCGCAGCGGTCAGCCATCCGTTGCGTTTACATGGGACAGAGTAAGAAATTGAATAATCAACCGCGTTCGCTTTCACCGCTGGTGCTTTTGTCGGGAATTAGCAAAAGTTTCGATGGCAAAGAGGTCATTTCACAGCTGGATTTGACCATTAACAATGGCGAATTCCTCACGCTGCTTGGCCCTTCCGGCTGCGGTAAAACAACCGTTCTTCGCCTGATTGCCGGCCTGGAAACCGTTGATGCCGGGCATATCATGTTGGATAACCAGGATATCACCCACGTTCCCGCCGAAAATCGTTATGTAAATACCGTATTTCAAAGCTACGCTTTATTTCCGCATATGACGGTGTTTGAAAATGTCGCGTTTGGCTTACGGATGCAAAAAACGCCAGCCGCCGAGATAGCGCCTCGCGTGACCGATGCGCTGCGTATGGTGCAGCTTGAAGAGTTTGCACAACGTAAACCGCACCAGCTTTCCGGCGGACAGCAGCAGCGTGTGGCTATCGCTCGCGCGGTGGTGAATAAACCTCGCCTGTTATTACTGGATGAATCGCTTTCCGCGCTGGACTATAAATTGCGCAAACAAATGCAGAACGAGCTTAAAGCATTACAGCGTAAACTCGGTATCACGTTTGTTTTTGTCACTCACGATCAGGAAGAAGCGCTCACCATGTCCGATCGTATCGTGGTAATGCGTAATGGCGTGATTGAGCAAGACGGCACGCCGCGTGAAATCTATGAAGAGCCAAAAAACCTGTTTGTCGCCGGTTTTATCGGCGAAATTAACCGCTTTGACGCAACCGTCATTGAACGGCTTGATGAACAGCGCGTCCGCGCCAGCGTAGAAGGTCGGGAGTGCAATATATACGTCAATTTCGCTGTCGAACCGGGCCAAAAACTGAACGTCCTGCTGCGACCGGAAGATCTACGCGTCGAAGAGATCAACGATGATAACCACATCGAAGGGCTTATCGGCTACGTGCGCGAGCGCAATTATAAAGGTATGACGCTGGAGTCGGTGGTTGAACTGGAAAATGGCAAAATGGTGATGGTCAGCGAATTCTTCAACGAAGACGATCCTGACTTCGACCATTCACTTGACCAAAAAATGGCCATTAGTTGGGTAGAAAGCTGGGAGGTCGTACTGGCTGATGAAGAACACAAGTAAATTCCAGAATGTAGTGATTGTCACTATCGTCGGTTGGCTTGTGTTGTTTGTTTTTCTGCCCAACCTGATGATCATTGGCACCAGCTTTCTGACCCGTGACGACGCCAGTTTCGTCAAGATGGTCTTTACGCTGGATAATTACGCACGCCTGCTCGATCCGCTCTATTTTGAAGTGCTCCTGCACTCTCTGAATATGGCGCTGATCGCCACCCTCTCCTGCCTGGTGCTGGGCTATCCTTTTGCCTGGTTCCTGGCGAAGTTACCGGAAAAGATACGTCCGTTATTGCTGTTTTTGCTGATCGTTCCTTTCTGGACCAACTCACTGATCCGCATCTATGGGCTAAAAATATTCCTGAGCACTAAAGGTTATCTCAATGAATTCCTGCTGTGGCTGGGCGTGATTGATACGCCGATTCGCATCATGTTCACCCCGAGCGCCGTTATTATCGGCCTGGTTTACATTTTGCTGCCGTTTATGGTCATGCCGCTCTACTCCAGCATTGAGAAGCTCGACAAACCGCTACTGGAGGCCGCACGCGATCTCGGCGCCAGTAAAATGCAAACGTTCATCCGCATCATTATTCCATTAACCATGCCGGGCATTGTCGCCGGTTGCCTGCTCGTGATGCTACCGGCAATGGGCCTGTTCTACGTCTCCGATTTAATGGGTGGCGCGAAAAACCTGCTGATTGGTAACGTCATTAAGGTACAGTTCCTGAATATTCGCGACTGGCCGTTTGGCGCGGCGACCAGCATTACGCTGACCATTGTGATGGGACTCATGCTGTTGATTTACTGGCGGGCTTCCCGCTTATTGAATAAGAAGGTGAGTGATATAAGCGATTAATTGCGCAACGCTAACAAATCCACACGCATCCAGGCATGAAGTTTATTCAAGGGTAAACTTCATGCCTCCGGCATAAAAAACGCATGAAAGCAGTTGCTGCCAGTATTGCAAATCTACAACATCATCCGCGCCAGGCCTTCTTTTATTTTTACCTGTAGCGACGCTATCACAGACAGTAATGCGTTTATACGCGAAGCTCTCAGGTTTTATACTGATTGCCAGTCTCTTTTAAAAATTATATTACATCCGATGCGCCCGCAGTTGAGATAAAAAGGGTCGATTTAATCAATTATGTAGTCATTTTTACTCCAGTTTAAGTGAGATTAATATGCCGATTACTATAGGGAATGGTTTTTTAAAAAGTGAAATCCTTACCAACTCCCCAAGGAATACGAAAGAAGCATGGTGGAAAGTTTTATGGGAAAAAATTAAAGACTTCTTTTTTTCTACTGGCAAAGCAAAAGCGGACCGTTGTCTACATGAGATGTTGTTTGCCGATCGCACCCCCACACGAGAGCGGCTTACAGAGATTTTTTTTGAGTTAAAAGAGTTAGCCTGCGCATCACAAAGAGATAGATTTCAGGTTTATAATCCTAATGAAAATGATGACACTATTATTCTTCGCATCATGGATCAAAACGAAGAGAACGAATTGTTACGTATCACTCAAAATACCGATGCCTTTACCTGTGAAGTCATGGGGAATGCTTATTTTTTAATAAAAGATCGCCCCGATATTTTAAAACCGCATCCACAAATGACGGCCATGATTAATAGAAGATATAGCGAAATCGTAGATTACCCCCTCCCTTCGACATTATGTCTCAACCCTGCTGGCGCGCCGACATTATCGGTTCCATTAGACAACATAGAGGGGTATTTATATTCTGAATGGAGAAAAGGAAATTTAGATGAGTGGGAAACGCAAGAAAAGGTAACCTACCTGGCAGCGAAAATTCAGTCTGGGATTGAAAAGACAACGCGCATTTTACAGCATGCGAATATATCCGAAAGTACTCAGCAAAACGCATTTTTAGAAACAATGACGATGTGTGGCTTAAAACAGCTTGAAATACCACCACCACATACCCACATACCTATTGAAAAAATGGTAGAAGAGGTTTTACTGGCGGATAAGACGTTTCAAGCGTTCCTTGTAACGGATCCCAGCGCCAGCCTAAGCATGTTAGGTGAGATAATCGAAACCCTCTCTGATCAGGTTTTTCACGCCATTTTTAGAATAGACCCCCAGGCTATACAAAAAATGGCGGAAGAACAGTTAACCACGCTACACGTTCGCTCAGAACAACAAAGCGGCTGTTTATGTTGTTTTTTATAAAATCAGACGACGCTTTCTCAAACGTCACGTTCAGGGTTTACTCACGTACTCCATGTTTGCCTACAGAGTAACCTCTTGCCTGGTGCAATAATGCCGCATATGACCGGATCGGATGAGAATAGTCATTTAAATGGCCTTTTTTTCCCGCTCGTCTGGCAATTTGTTGTAAAATTCGCGGCTTCAAGCGGCAGCTTGCTTCTTCCCGGCTGCTGATAACCGCGAGACGTTTTGGAGAGATTTTGGAGAAGAGAAAAAATTGATCATTTTCAATACTCTAAAAGCACCCCATCCTCTGAATAAGAAGGTGGAACTTGAATGATCGGTCGGCTGCTCCGTGGCGGTTTCATGATTGCCATCTATGCGTATCTGTATATTCCCATCATTATTCTGATCGTGAACTCCTTCAACAGTTCGCGGTTCGGCATTAACTGGCAGGGCTTTACCACTAAATGGTACGAACTCCTGGTCAATAACGACAGTCTGTTGCAGGCCGCTCAACATTCACTGACGATGGCGATTTTTTCAGCGACCTTCGCCACGTTGATTGGCTCGTTAACCGCGGTGGCGCTTTATCGCTACCGCTTTCGCGGGAAGCCATTCGTCAGCGGGATGCTGTTTGTAGTAATGATGTCGCCGGATATCGTGATGGCGATCTCCCTGCTGGTGCTGTTTATGTTACTCGGCATTCAACTGGGCTTTTGGTCGTTGCTGTTCTCGCACATCACCTTTAGCCTGCCGTTTGTGGTCGTCACGGTCTATTCGCGCCTGAAAGGCTTTGATGTCAGAATGCTGGAAGCCGCAAAAGACCTGGGGGCCAGTGAGGTAACGATTTTACGCAAAATCATTCTGCCGCTGGCGATGCCGGCGGTGGCGGCGGGCTGGTTGCTGAGCTTTACGTTGTCGATGGACGATGTAGTGGTCTCGTCGTTTGTCACCGGGCCGGGCTATGAAATTTTACCCTTAAAGATTTATTCCATGGTAAAAGTCGGCGTTTCACCAGAAGTGAACGCGCTGGCGACCGTTTTATTGGTGCTGTCTCTGGTAATGGTCATTGCCAGCCAGCTTATTGCTCGTGATAAAACCAAGGGCCGATAAGGCCCTTAATTCAGGGGACGTTAAATGAAAAAATGGTCACGCCACCTGCTCGCGGCGGGCGCCCTGGCGCTGGGTATGAGTGCCGCTCATGCCTCCGACAACGACACGCTCTATTTCTATAACTGGACTGAGTATGTACCGCCGGGCCTGCTGGAACAGTTCACTAAAGAGACCGGCATTAAGGTGATTTATTCGACCTACGAGTCGAACGAAACCATGTATGCCAAACTCAAAACCTATAAAGATGGCGCGTATGACCTGGTTGTTCCTTCTACATACTATGTCGACAAAATGCGCAAAGAAGGCATGATCCAGAAGATCGATAAGTCGAAATTAACCAATTTCCACAACCTCGATCCGGAAATGCTCAACAAACCGTTTGACCCCAACAACGATTATTCTGTCCCGTATATCTGGGGCGCAACGGCGATTGGCGTGAACAGCGATGCTATCGATCCAAAAACCATTACCAGCTGGGCTGACTTGTGGAAACCGGAATATAAAAACAGCCTGCTTTTAACCGACGATGCGCGAGAAGTCTTCCAGATGGCGCTGCGCAAGCTAGGTTATTCCGGTAACACTACCGATCCGAAAGAGATCGAAGCGGCATATGAAGAGTTGAAAAAACTGATGCCGAACGTAGCGGCCTTCAACTCCGATAATCCGGCGAATCCGTATATGGAAGGGGAAGTCAACCTGGGGATGGTGTGGAACGGTTCGGCCTTCGTTGCTCGTCAGGCTGGCACGCCGCTGGAGGTCGTCTGGCCGAAGGAAGGCGGTATTTTCTGGATGGATAGCCTGGCTATTCCGGCGAACGCGAAAAATAAAGAGGGCGCGCTGAAGCTAATCAACTTCCTGCTGCGTCCTGACGTCGCGAAAGAGGTGGCAGAAACCATCGGCTACCCTACCCCCAACCTGGCGGCGCGTAAGCTGTTAAGCCCGGAGGTCGCCAATGATAAGTCGCTCTATCCGGATGCGCAAACCATCAGCAAAGGCGAGTGGCAAAACGATGTCGGCGACGCCAGCGCCATTTATGAAGAGTATTATCAGAAGCTAAAAGCAGGACGCTAATTCAGCCAAAGCGCCTGTCGGGCCTACAGTTGAACGTAACGTGAAATGTAGGCCGGATAAGGCGTTACCGGGCAAACAGCACTACAGCCCTTTCAGGAATTTATCAACAAATTCCGGCACAACCTGGCTTGCCGGGCCGTAGTGCTTCTCTTCAAACTCGCTGCCGACCTGGCTTGGCTCAAGATTCAGTTCCACCGTATGTGCGCCGTGCAGTTTTGCTTCATGCACAAACCCCGCAGCCGGATAGACATGACCGGATGTGCCAATGGCGATAAAAATATCCGCCATCGACAGCGCCATATAAATTTCATCCATGCCAAGCGGCATCTCGCCAAACCACACCACGTGCGGACGTAGCGGCGCCGGGAACTGGCAGCAGTGACATTTATCTTCCGGCATCACATCGCCGTTCCATTCCAGAATTTGGCCGCTTTGCGAACAGCGCACCTTCAACAGCTCGCCATGCATATGAATGATGTTGCGGTTGCCCGCGCGTTCATGCAAATTGTCGATGTTTTGCGTCACCAGCAAAAAGCGATCGCCAAGCGCTTCTTCAAGCTTCGCTAACGCCAGATGCGCCGCATTGGGTTGTATTTCCGGCTGTTGAAGCTGCTGACGGCGGGCATTATAAAATGTCTGCAGCAGCCCCGGATTACGGGCGAATCCTTCCGGCGTTGCCACGTCTTCAACCCGATGCTCTTCCCAAAGGCCATCCGCCGCGCGAAACGTACGAATACCAGACTCTGCAGAAATTCCTGCACCTGTAAGGACTAATACTCTTGGGTTTTCCATCATTTCCGGCACCACTCTGTCTCTGAAAAAGATCCGCTGGCGCAGACGTTCACGCAACAGACGTTTATTTTTACGAAAGCGGCTTAATCGATGAAACCGACGCGACTGCATAACAACCTCTTTTTTTGATTAGTCGGTAAGATGTAAAAAAGCAGCACCGCGCATCCCACCTGCATCCCCATGCCGCGCACGCTCAATGCGCGGCGCGCGGGCAACAGGGAGGAGATGGCGCGGCAGTCTTTCCGCCAGTTGCGTTGTTATTGCCGTAAAGTTCGATAGTCCGCCGCCGATCACCAATAAATCGGGATCGACAATCGTCAGTATATTCCCCAGACAAACCGCCAGTAAATTCAGATAGCGCTCAACATGCGCGTGCGCCTGCTCATCGCCCTGCTCCCACAACGCGATAATCTCCGGCGCCTGCAGCGATTGATCATAATAATGCTGATATAGCCACGCAAACCCGCGCCCGGACAGATAATTCTCAATGCAGCCCATCTGGCCGCATCCACAACGGCGGAGAGGAAAATCAAACCCCATCAACGTTAGCGCGTCAACCGGCAAACGCATATGGCCAAACTCGCCGGTGATATAGCTCTGACCGGTAATCGGCTTCCCGTTTAGCACCAAGCCACCGCCGACGCCGGTGCCGAGGATAAGCCCCATAACCAAAGGATATTGCGTGAATTCATCATCCCAGGCTTCGGACAAGGCAAAACAGTTAGCGTCATTGTCCAGACGCACATCGCGATCCAGTCGGGCGCTGAGATCGGCGCGCAACGGCTTACCGCTGGCTGCCGGGACATTCGCGGCGTACAGCGTGCCGTCTTCAGTTTCCGGCATACCGGGTATGCCAATCCCTACCGACCCTTTTACGCCAAATCGCTGGTCGGCTTCCGCGACCAGTTCGCACACGGCGTCTAAAAAGGCGCTATAGCTGGTATGGGGCGTGGGAACCCGTTTTTCCCACTGCAGCCGCCGCGTTGAGTCAAATACGCCTAACGCAATCTTTGTTCCGCCAATGTCAAACCCGTAATACATCACCGCTCCTTGTTTTTATATTCCGCGATTACTGGCCGCTCAATACTCGCGCAGGGTCAATGTTGCTCGCCCGCCGCGCCGGATACCAGCTCGCCAGTAAGCTTAACAACAACGCCGTGACCAGTACGTAAACAACGTCCAGCCAATGTAATTCGGATGGCAGGAAGTCGATAAAATAGATATCGCCGGACAAAAACTGATGCCCGATCGCCTTTTCAATCCCATTAATAATGGCGGTAAGCTGAAGCGAAACGACAACGCCGATCGCCACGCCAATCAAGCTGCCCAGCAAGCCCGCCAGTAGTCCGTACCAGACGAAAATGGCACGAATCAAACCATCTTTCGCCCCCAGCGTTCTTAATACCGCAATGTCGCCGCTTTTGTCTTTTACCGCCATCACTAAGGTGGAAACGATATTAAAACAGGCCACGCCGATCACCAGAATCATCGCCAGATACATAATGGCGCGAATCATCTGGATATCGCGATACATATAGCCGTAGGTGCCGATCCAGCTCTTAATGTAGACATAGCTGTTAGTCACTTCACCCGCATCACGCACCAGTTTGTTCGCATTAAACACGTCGTGGACTTTAAGCGCGATACCGGAAACGCTGGACCCCATATCCAGATACTGCTGCGCATCCTCAAGCGGGATCATGGCGAAGCTGTGATCGAGCTGGCCGCTCAGTTGCAGAATCCCGATGACATGCAAACGCACGCGTTTGGGCTGGAGCAGCTTATGGTCGGCATTCGCATTGGGGATCATGATGGACACCCAGTCGCCCTGTTTCACGTTCAGCGCATCGGCGACGCCTTTACCGATAATGATCTGCTGCTCGCCCGCTTTGAAATGATCCCAGGCGTGATTTTGCACAAATGACGGTAACGCGCTAAGCTGCTGCTCTTGCTTAGGGTCGACGCCTTTAACCTGAATGGCGCGCAAATTCGCCCCGCTCTCTACCAGGCCGGTAAAATTGATATACGGCGCGGCGGCGGCAATGCCCGGCACCTTCTGCACTTTTGCCAGCGCTTCACGCCAGTTGGTCCACGGCTGATTGACCGCTTCAATCTCCCCGTGCGGAACCACCGCCAGAATACGGTTATTCAACTCGCGTTCGAAACCGTTCATCGCGCTTAAACCGACAATCAATACCGCCACGCCCAGCGCGATACCGATGGTAGAAATGACGGAAATGAGCGAAACCATACCGCCGCGCCGCCGTCCACGGCTGAAACGCAAGCCAATTAACAATGATAAAGGCGACGCCATTACTCCGCCCCCATCAGGCTCAGTTCCGCCGTCAGGCGGCCATCGCGCATCTCAAGCTGGCGGCTCATACGTTTCGCCAGTTGCAAATCGTGAGTCACCACCAGAAACGCGGTTCCCTGCAGACGATTTAACTCGCCCAGAAGCTCAAAAATACTGTCGGCATTACGCGCATCCAGATTACCGGTCGGCTCATCCGCCAGTACCAGACGCGGGTTATTCACCAACGCGCGCGCTATCGCGACACGCTGGCGCTCACCGCCGGAAAGTTCCGAAGGTCGATGGGTTGCGCGATGCTCCAGCCCTACGGCGTGCAGCATTTCTCGCGCCCGAGCGTCAATCTCCGCCGGTTTCTTTTTGCCAATCAATAATGGCATCGCCACGTTTTCCAGCGCCGTAAAATCCGGCAGGAGATGATGAAACTGATAGATAAACCCCAGTTTCTGGTTACGTAATTCCGCTTTTGCCGCAGAAGAGAGTTTGCTCATCGGCTGGCCGCTAAAAATCACATCGCCAGAGGTAGGCGTATCCAGCCCGCCTAACAGATGCAGCAACGTACTTTTACCCGAACCGGAACTGCCGACGATCGCCATCATTTCGCCTTCGCCGATACTGAAGCTGACATCGTGCAACACGTCGGTTTGTACGGTGCCTTCCTGATAGCGTTTGCACAGGTTGTCGCATTGCAACAGGATCTTATTCATAACGTAAAGCCTCAGCGGGTTGAGTGGCGGCAGCGCGCCAGGAAGGATAAAGCGTAGAAAGCAGCGCGATGGCCATTGCCACCAGAGCGATAACGATCACCTGTAACGGCTCTATCGCCACGGGCAACGCAGCGCCATCCAGAAACGCGCCGATGATCGGCATCAGGTTATTCAGTTGGCTGGCAAGCAATGCGCCCAGCGCGGCGCCCAACAGCGCGCCGATAATCCCGGCGCTGGCGCCCTGCACCATAAAGACCATCATAATTTGTCGCGGCGTCAGCCCTTGAGTTTGTAAAATCGCCACTTCGCCCTGCTTCTCCATGACCATCAGACCCAACGAAGTAATAATGTTAAAAGCCGCGACCGCCACGATGAGGCTCAGCAACAATCCCATCATGTTCTTTTCCATGCGCACAGCCTGGAACAACTCGCCTTTACGTTCGCGCCAGTCCTGCCACTTAGTGCCTTGCGGCAGCGGCTGTTGGCTGAGGGTATCGACTTGCAGCGGTTCATCCAGCCACAAACGCCAGCCGGTAATATTGCCTGCCGGATAGCGCATTAAACGCGACGCGTCCTGAATATTGACCAGCATTTCATAGCCATCGACCTCGCTATTGGCGGCAAATGTGCCAATCACCGTAAACAGACGCTGGCTGGGCAGACGTCCCATTGGCGTAAACTGGCTGGCAGATGGCACCATTAGCCGAATCTGATCGCCGCGGTTGACCCCTAACTGTCCGGCGAGCTGCTCGCCGAGGATGACATTATACTTACCCGGCTGTAATTCGCTTTGCTTCACATTGACCAGATACGGCGTTAACGGATCTTTTTGCGCCGGATCGATACCCAACATCACGCCAACCGCAACGCTACGCGCGCTTTGCAGTACGACATCGCCCGTCGTCAGCGGCGCAATACGGTTAACGCCTTGCAGATTCACCGCTTTTTCCGGCATCTGATTCGGGTTAAGAGAACCATGTTCAGCAGAGAGGATGGCCTGAGGCATCAAACCAAGAATGTTATTTTGCAGTTCGCGCTCAAAACCGTTCATCACCGACAATACCGTGACCAGCGCCATCACCCCCAGGGTAATGCCGATAGTGGAAAGCCAGGAAACGAAGCGACCGAAGCGATCTGCTGCACGCCCGCGCATGTAACGCAGGCCGATGAATAGAGCGACAGGTTGATACATGTAATCCGTCTGGTTGCTGTTAGCAAAGTCCCGAGTATATAAGCGAAAGCGGAATGCGTAAATGTCTGAACCGTAAGAGTTCGTCAGCGTTATTCTGAAAAAGGCCGACAAATCAAGTCACTTACATGTTCATACTTTACCTGTTCGGCGCGTTATCCGGCGGATTCAATTTGCTAATAAACAACGATCGCGGATAATAAAGAACATTGCTTATCAGTCATATGCCCCTGAATACCTGAGTCCTTCATGCTGTCCCGGCGCACAGCCAACCATGAAGCAGCCTGAAGGGTGACGCGTAGAGTGCGGCGTAAAACAAAAAGAGATACTGACAACCGTTATGCCTGAAAAACAACGTTACACGCTGCCGACAAAAGCGGGCGATCAGCGCCAGTTGGGCGAACTTACCGGTGCCGCCTGCGCTACGCTGGTGGCGGAGATAGCTGAACGCCATGCCGGTCCGGTGGTACTCATAGCGCCTGACATGCAAAATGCTCTGCGATTGCATGATGAAATCCGCCAGTTTACCGATCAGATGGTCATGAACCTGGCGGACTGGGAAACGCTACCGTATGACAGCTTCTCCCCGCATCAGGAAATTATCTCTTCGCGTCTGTCCACGCTCTACCAGTTGCCGTCGATGCAGCGCGGCGTCTTGATTGTACCGGTAAACACCCTGATGCAGCGCGTTTGTCCGCATAGCTATCTGCATGGTCATGCGCTGGTGATGAAAAAAGGCCAGCGGCTGTCCCGCGACGCTCTGCGCGCGCAGCTTGACAGCGCCGGTTATCGGCATGTCGATCAGGTGATGGAGCATGGCGAATACGCGACGCGCGGCGCGCTGTTGGATCTCTTTCCGATGGGCAGCGAACAGCCTTATCGCCTCGACTTTTTTGATGATGAAATTGACAGCCTGCGTCTGTTTGACGCGGATACCCAGCGTACGCTGGAGGAGGTTGAGGCCATCAATTTGTTGCCCGCGCACGAATTTCCTACCGACAAAGCCGCTATTGAGCTTTTCCGTAGCCAGTGGCGCGATACCTTTGAGGTAAAACGCGACGCCGAGCACATCTATCAGCAGGTCAGCAAAGGCACCCTGCCCGCCGGGATCGAATACTGGCAGCCGCTCTTTTTCAGCGAACCGTTACCGCCATTATTTAGCTATTTCCCCGCCAATACTCTGGTGGTGAATACCGGCTCGCTGGAAACCAGCGCCGAACGCTTTCAGGCCGATACGCTGGCGCGTTTTGAAAATCGCGGCGTCGATCCTATGCGCCCGCTTTTGCCGCCGGAAGCCCTCTGGCTACGGGTAGATGAGCTCTTTTCCGAGCTTAAACGCTGGCCTCGCCTCCAGCTTAAAACCGACCATCTGCCGGAAAAAGCCGCCAATACCAATCTTGGTTTCCAGAAATTACCGGATTTGGCTATCCAGGCGCAGCAGAAAGTGCCGCTGGACGCGCTGCGTAAATTCCTCGAATCTTTCAGCGGTCCGGTGATTTTTTCGGTGGAAAGCGAAGGACGCCGCGAAGCGCTGGGAGAGCTCCTGGCTCGCATAAAAATCGCGCCGAAGCGAATATTACGCCTGGACGAGGCGCAGGATGCGGGACGCTATCTGATGATTGGCGCCGCAGAACATGGCTTTATCGACACCCAACGCAATCTGGCGCTGATTTGTGAAAGCGATCTCCTGGGTGAGCGGGTGGCGCGTCGCCGCCTGGATTCCCGCCGCACGATCAACCCGGATACGTTGATTCGTAACCTGGCGGAGCTCCACGTCGGTCAACCGGTAGTGCATCTGGAGCACGGCGTCGGACGCTATGCCGGCATGACCACTCTGGAGGCTGGCGGCATCAAGGGTGAATATCTGATGCTCACCTACGCCAATGACGCCAAACTGTATGTGCCGGTTTCCTCATTGCATCTGATTAGCCGCTATGCCGGCGGCGCGGAAGAAAGTGCGCCGCTGCATAAACTGGGCGGCGACGCCTGGTCGCGCGCCCGGCAGAAAGCGGCGGAAAAAGTGCGCGATGTCGCAGCGGAACTGTTGGATATTTATGCGCAACGGGCGGCAAAAGAGGGTTTTGCCTTTAAGCATGATCGTGAGCAGTATCAGTTATTCTGCGACAGCTTCCCGTTTGAAACGACGCCCGATCAGGCACAGGCGATTAACGCCGTATTGAGCGATATGTGCCAACCGCTGGCGATGGACAGGCTGGTGTGTGGCGACGTCGGCTTCGGCAAAACCGAAGTGGCGATGCGCGCCGCGTTCCTGGCGGTGGAAAACCATAAACAGGTGGCGGTACTGGTGCCGACTACGCTGCTGGCGCAGCAACACTATGACAACTTCCGCGACCGTTTCGCCAACTGGCCGGTACGCATTGAGATGCTGTCTCGCTTTCGCAGTGCCAAAGAGCAGACGCAAATCCTGGCGGAAGCCGCCGAGGGTAAGATCGATATTCTGATCGGTACGCATAAACTGCTACAAAGCGATGTGAAGCTGCGCGACCTCGGCCTGCTGATTGTCGATGAAGAGCACCGTTTCGGCGTGCGCCACAAAGAGCGAATTAAGGCGATGCGCGCCGATGTCGATATTCTGACGCTCACGGCGACGCCGATCCCGCGGACGCTGAATATGGCGATGAGCGGTATGCGCGATCTCTCCATTATCGCCACCCCCCCTGCCCGTCGTCTGGCGGTAAAAACCTTTGTCCGCGAGTATGATAGCCTGGTGGTAAGGGAAGCGATTCTGCGTGAAATCCTGCGCGGCGGTCAGGTTTACTATTTGTACAATGACGTCGAAAATATTCAGAAAGCCGCAGAGCGGCTGGCGGAACTGGTGCCGGAAGCGCGAATCGCTATAGGCCACGGGCAGATGCGCGAACGTGAGCTGGAACGGGTCATGAATGATTTCCACCATCAACGTTTTAACGTGCTGGTGTGTACTACCATTATCGAAACGGGGATCGACATTCCCACCGCTAACACGATCATCATTGAACGCGCGGATCATTTCGGCCTCGCGCAGTTGCACCAGCTGCGTGGCCGCGTTGGGCGCTCGCACCACCAGGCCTACGCCTGGCTGTTGACGCCACATCCTAAGGCCATGACCACCGATGCGCAAAAACGGCTGGAGGCGATTGCGTCGCTGGAGGATTTAGGCGCCGGGTTTGCGCTGGCGACCCACGATCTGGAGATCCGCGGCGCGGGCGAACTGCTTGGCGAAGAGCAAAGCGGCTCAATGGAAACCATCGGCTTCTCACTCTACATGGAACTGTTGGAAAACGCCGTTGATGCGCTGAAAGCAGGCCGCGAACCCTCGCTGGAAGATCTCACCAGTCAGCAAACGGAAGTCGAGCTGCGAATGCCGTCGTTACTGCCGGATGATTTTATTCCGGATGTTAATACCCGGCTGTCATTCTATAAACGCATTGCCAGCGCGAAGAACGAAAACGAGCTGGAGGAGATCAAAGTGGAATTGATCGATCGCTTCGGCCTGCTGCCCGATCCGGCGCGTAATCTGCTGGATATCGCCCGCCTGCGCCAACAGGCGCAAAAGCTCGGCATCCGAAAACTGGAGGGTAACGAGAAAGGCGGAACGATTGAGTTCGCCGAGAAAAACCACGTTGACCCCGCCTGGCTTATCGGGTTGCTGCAAAAACAACCGCAGCATTTCCGTCTGGATGGTCCGACGCGCCTCAAGTTTATTCAGGATTTAAGCGAACGTAAAACGCGTATAGACTGGGTACGCCAGTTCATGCAGCAACTGGAAGAAAACGCTATTGCATAAGCGTCAGGCCGGGCGTCATTACTCTGCGTCCGGCCTAATCTTTACAAATTCTTTGCACTTCCCTGCAGTTCCAGACACAGCCAACCGCCATAATTCTTATTTCCTCTTTTATAAAAATAACCACATAATAATCATGGGTTTATTATAATGTTCAACAATACGCGACTCTCTCGCTGGTGGGCGTTGCTTGCGCTTACCGCGACCATTATGCTTGCCCTTCCCGCGCAGGCGAATACGTGGCCTCTTCCGCCCCCCGGCAGTCGACTGGTGGGAGAAAATAAATTCCATGTCGTTGAAGACGACGGCGGCTCGCTGGAGGCGATCGCCAAAAAATATAACGTGGGCTTTTTAGCCCTGTTACAGGCCAACCCCGGCATTGATCCTTACGTGCCACGCGCAGGCAGCGTGCTAACGATTCCGCTGCAAACGCTGCTACCGGACGCGCCACGTGAAGGTATCGTCATTAACCTCGCGGAATTACGGCTTTACTATTATCAACCGGGGAAAAATACGGTCACGGTCTACCCTATCGGGATTGGCCAACTGGGCGGCGATACCCTGACGCCAACGATGGTGACGACCATTTCGGATAAACGCGCCAATCCAACCTGGACGCCGACCGCCAATATTCGCGCCCGTTATAAAGCGCAAGGTATCGATCTCCCCGCCGTGGTGCCTGCCGGTCCCGATAACCCAATGGGGCATCACGCGATTCGTTTAGCGGCCTACGGCGGCGTCTATCTGTTACATGGCACGAATGCCGATTTTGGCATTGGTATGCGCGTCAGTTCCGGCTGTATCCGTCTGCGCGACGGTGATATAGAGACATTGTTCCGTCAGGTCACGCCAGGAACCAAAGTGAATATTATCAATACGCCGATTAAAGCCTCGGTGGAGCCAGGCGGCGTGCGACTGGTGGAAGTTCATCAGCCGCTGTCTAAAAATATAGGCGACGATCCGCAGGTGCTGCCGATTGTGCTGAATGGCCCGATGCAGGCCTTTAAGGACGCGCCGCAGACCGATGCTGCGGTGATGGAACATGTTATGGAAGTGCGTTCCGGAATGCCGGTGGATGTAACCCGTCAAGCAGAGGCGAAACCGCAGTCGCTGTAAGCGTGAATAGCTGACCGACAAAAAAGCCTCGCGATGCATCGCGAGGCTTTTTCTTTTTATTGTGGCAATCGCAGCGGCATTAATGAGGGTTAATGCTTACTTATAGATTACCGCCGTACCGTGGAGGGTATTCGGGCCGGTAACAGAGGTAATACGGAAAGACTTCGCCCCCATCTCCTGCGCTTTTTGCGCCAGCTGATCTTCCAGCGAGCCCAGATTCGTGCCGCCATTCGCGGAAATGGTGCCGAACTTCTGTTGACCTTCTGGCGTTGCCTGAACTTCAACGGCGGCGAAGCTGGCGAATGAGAGCGAACTCAGTACGGCAGCAGCGATGAGGGTTTTTACGTTTTTCATAGTGATGACCTTTAGCAGATGAATGGGTGTCGTAAGCATTAACTTAACGATCGATAAGTTAATCATAGATGTGATCTACATCACACGTCAACTTTTTTTTATAATGATCGTTATATAATTTATAAAGATGTTATTTTTCATGTGAATAGAATTGATTTATTTTTCTAATGAATACTCTGGAGCCAGAAGTGGTTTGTTTTTATAATAGAGAGACCGCTCTTTAAACAGGTACAACGGCATCATGACAACGGATACCACGAGTTGCGCGAAGAAAAGCCGTGGCCGACCAAAAGTGTTCGACAGGGAAGCCGCGCTTGATAAGGCCATGACTCTCTTCTGGCAGCACGGCTATGAAGCAACTTCGCTTGCCGATCTCGTAGAGGCTACCGGGGCGAAAGCGCCTACTCTCTATGCGGAATTCACTAACAAAGAAGGATTATTTCGCGCTGTCCTGGATCGCTACATCACTCGCTTTGCCTCAAAGCACGAAGCCCAGCTCTTTTGTGAAGAGAAAAGCGTGGAATCGGCGCTGGAAGATTACTTCACAGAAATTGCCGCCTGCTTTACCAGTACAGACACGCCGGCTGGCTGCTTTATGATTAATACGTCCGCCACCCTGGCCGCCTCCTCGCGCGATATCGCCCGCACGGTAAAATCACGCCACGCCATGCAGGAACAGACGCTCATCCAGTTTCTGCGCCAACGTCAGGAGCGCGGTGAAATTCCGGCGCACTGTAACCCGCAGGCGCTCGCAGAATATATAAACTGTATTTTACAGGGAATGTCGATCAGCGCCCGTGAAGGTGCCACCTTCGAACAACTGATGCAAATTACGCGTACGACTCTGCGCATCTGGCCTGAACTGCTCAAGTCCTGAACGACGCGGCTTCGGATAAAAAAAAGCCCCTCAGCCTGAGCGAATGAGGGGCTAACTTGCAGAGTACAGCTTTTTTATGCTTTGTTATTCAGAACCAGTTGGCCATTGCCGTCGAGGGGAATTTGCGTTCCGGGGTCTTTATCCATGCGGATTTTGCCCTGCTGATCGCCAATTTTGTAGGTCACGTCGTAGCCAAGCATCTTTTCAGATTTGTCATACACCGTCTTACAGCGTTGCTGCGTGGTAGTGTAAGTATCACTTTCCTGCATTGATCCCTGGATTTGATTGCCAGCATAACCGCCGCCCAGCGCCCCGACGACCGTCGCCACATCTTTACCACGACCGCCGCCAAATTGATGTCCAATCACGCCGCCTGCTACTGCGCCAAGCACCGAGCCGGCAATACGGTTTTCGTCCTGAACCGGTCTGCGATGCGTGACCGTGACATTACGGCACTCCTGACGCGGCGTTTTTACCGTCTCTTTAATCGGTTTAGCCGATATCACCTGCGCATATTGCGGACCACGATCAAATACGTTGAGACTGGCCACTGCCGCCACACCCAGCGCAGCCGCTACGCCAATCCCTATACCCGCCAACATTGATTTATTCACGGGAGTTCCTCCTTCGTTGCTATTGGTAACAATTTTGCAACCAGTATGCGAACAAAGCCAATCGGAATGAGGATGAAAAATGCGGGATGAGGCGGTAAAGCTGAAGGATTCGGACAACTCCGAAGCAAGAGATGGAGAAGCGCTCACCGGCGCGAGCAGCCGGTGAGGCGCAGAGAAATTAATGCAGTTTCAGGCGCGGACGAATGACGCGGTTAATACTGCCCACCAGCATCATCAGGCCGGTTTTAAAGTATCCATGCAGCGCTATCTGGTGCATACGGTATAGCGAGATATACACGAAGCGGGCGATACGTCCTTCAATCATCATTGAACCGCGGGTCAGGTTCCCCATCAGACTACCCACGGTAGAGAAGTTGGACAGAGAGACCAGCGATCCATGATCTTTATACTGGTAAGCTTTCAGCGGTTTGCCATTCATCTGCGCCAGAATGTTATTCATCGCGCAGGTAGCCATCTGATGCGCCGCCTGAGCGCGAGGCGGCACAAAACCTCCCTCCGGACGTGCGCAGGAAGCGCAGTCGCCAATCGCATAAATATCAGGATCGCGCGTGGTTTGCAGCGTCGATTCCACCACCAGTTGGTTAATGCGGTTCGTTTCCAGACCACCAATCTCTTTCATAAAATCCGGCGCTTTGATACCCGCCGCCCACACCATCAGATCGGCCTGAATATATTCACCTTCTTTCGTATGCAGACCGCCTTCGTCGGCGCTGGTGACCATAGTTTGCGTCAGCACGCGAACGCCCAGTTTGGTCAGTTCATTATGCGCGGCGCTGGAGATACGCGGCGGCAACGCAGGCAGAATACGCTCGCCAGCCTCAACCAACGTCACGTTCAGCGCGTCGTTGGTCAGCCCCTTATAACCATAGCTATGCAGCTGTTTTACCGCATTATGCAGTTCAGCCGACAGCTCAACCCCCGTCGCACCGCCGCCAACGATGGCGATATTGACCTTACCGTTCGCGCCCAGATTAGCCGAATACTTGAGGAACAGGTTCAGCATCTCCTGGTGAAAACGGCGCGCCTGATGCGGGTTATCGAGGAAGATACAGTGCTCTTTCACGCCCGGCGTGTTGAAATCATTAGAGGTGCTGCCCAGCGCCATCACCAGCGTGTCATACGCGATTTTGCGCTCCGGCACCAGCAGTTCGCCCTTTTCATCACGTAACTCGGCAATAGTGATGGTTTTCGCTTCGCGATCGATATCCATCACCGACCCCAGCTGGAACTGGAAACCATGATTGCGCGCATGGGCCAGATAGCTCAGCGCATCCACGCCTTCGTCCAGAGAGCCAGTCGCCACTTCGTGCAGCAATGGTTTCCACAGATGGCTGTGATTTCTGTCTACCAGCGTGATTTTCGCTTTTTTCTTGCGCCCCAGTTTATGGCCTAACTGCGTCGCCATTTCCAGCCCGCCAGCGCCGCCGCCGACAATCACGATCTTTTTTAATGGTGTAGTCAACGTGACCCCCTTAAATTTATTAACCAATTGTTAATTAAAAGTTATTAGCATAGCCTTTAATTAACAACAAGTTACGTTAATGAGAATAAGCTTCTGATATGAGAATAGCATGAACGGTGCATTGGTCATACCAAAATTGATGTGCATCAAGTTTTCATGCTGAAAAGATAGACAGTTTGCGAGAATTGAGCATAAAAAAACCAGCCGCAAGGCTGGTTATCCGGTCACTGATAACGCCATATTGCCGGATGGCGTTACCCCAGCGTTTTAAACGCTTTGATACGTTGCAAATGCGGCGAAATATTTTTGAATTTGTGAGTCTGTTCCTCATCCCACACAATTTCATAATACGGGTGAAGCGCTTGCGCTGAGCGTTGGCTGTCCAGCGCTTCGTCATGACGCGAGAGGATCACCAGACAACGATCGCGATTTTTTTCGCGAAAGTTGGTCACGCACTTTGTAGCGATGTCCGCATATTCTTCCGGGCGATCGATTTTCCCCTCCATGTTTTCATAGGGGAACAGGTTCGGGTTAAAAACCACCTGACGGATATCGCACAAAAAGCCAATCCGCTCCGCCCAGTAACCGCCCAGCCCCACGCCACAGATTAAAGGGCGCTCGTCCACATTCAACTGCAACATTTTGTCCACTTCTTTCAGCAGATGCTGCATATCGTGCTTAGGATGCCGCGTACTGTAGCTTACCAGCCGAACATCCGGGTCGATAAACTGTAATTGCAACACTTTTTCATGGTTGCCCGGACTATTTGAATCAAAACCGTGTAAATAAATAATCATCTGGCACCCTCACGAAAACTCGAGTTAATGACCTGCTTTTTCTTCCTGCCAGCGTTCATGTAACTGGTTGAGCTGGGCGCTGGCTGTTTTCCAGCGTGCTGAGTCCATGAGCTCCCGGCGTGAAAATGAACCTTTATGATACAAACGTGTAACACGTTCTGCTTTGATCGGCGACAGATTATCCAACACGCTGACTGCGCCTTTACGATTATTGCAGACCAGAATCATATCGCAACCCGCATCCAGCGACGCCTGAGCGCGCTCAGCATAGCTGCCCATAATCGCCGCGCCCTCCATAGACAGATCGTCGGAGAAAATGACGCCGTCAAAGCCTAACTCCTGACGCAGCACCGTTTTCAGCCAGTACGGCGAACCGCTTGCCGGACGCGGATCGATAGCGCGGTAGATCACGTGGGCAGGCATAATCGCATCCAGTTTATTCTCGCTAATCAGCGTGCGGAACACCGACATATCTTTGCCACGGATGTCCGTTTCAGGACGTGGATCGCACGGCGTCTCTTTGTGGGAGTCCGCCGTGACCGCGCCGTGACCGGGGAAATGCTTACCGGTCGTTTTCATCCCGGCGTCATGCATGCCGTCAATAAAGCGCGTTGCCATTGCCAACGCTTTTGCGGGATCGGCATGATAGGAGCGCTCGCCAATTGCCGCGCTGATATGCCCGACGTCCAGCACTGGCGCAAAACTGATATCAATATCCATCGCGATCATTTCGCTGGCCATCAGCCACCCTGCCTCCTGCGCCAGTCGTCCCCCCTCTTCCAGCCCATGCAGCGCAAAAAAAGATTGCGCCGCGGGCAGGCGGGTAAACCCTTCACGGAAACGCTGTACGCGCCCGCCTTCCTGATCGACGGCCACCACCAGATGGTTACGCGATGCCGCCCGAATCTGGCGCACTAATTCGCGCAGCTGTTCCGGGTCATGGTAATTACGCGTGAACAGAATAAGCCCGCCAACCAGCGGATGCGCCAGTATCTCGCGCTCCTCCGCATCCAGCTCACATCCTTCGACATTCAACATTACTGGGCCCACACTGCTCTCCTTATCCTTTCATACGTAGCTGGCGCCAGGTTTCATCGGCCAGCCTGATAAATTGTTGCTCGCCGGTTTGTCGCCAGCGGTATTCGAACCACCCTGCTTTTAGCATAATGACCCAGGGGTGCCATAATCGTATCTGTCGCCATAGCTGCCGGGCGTCGATTCGCGCGCGCGCGGCATAAGCGTCTGCCAGTTGTCGGTGCTGGCGTTCATCCTCAACCCATACTGCCGCCAGCTCCAACGCAATATCGCCGTCGCCGGCATACTCCCAGTCAATCAGTCTCAACCCGGCGGACGTTAATACTATATTGTCGCCATGGACATCCATATGCAAAGGCGCGAGCCGCAGCGGGCGAGGTTCACCGTTTTTTTGCAACTGTTTGAGCCGCCGCAACCAAAACGGCGTACGCCTTGCCGGATCGCAACACGACCAGTACTGCGCCAATAGTGGCGATAGCGCGATACGCCAGCCAAAACGCGGCTGTTGATGCAAATGATACAGTAAGGCCGCCAGTTCGTCGGCATCTGGCAGAGCGGAATTTACCACACCATGCAGATATTCTACCGCCATCCAGCCCGGCGTATAAAAAAGCGCTCGCGGCGCCAGACTGGCTGGCAATTGGGATAAGGCGCGGTGATGACGTAAAAAATGGGCTGGTGGAGCGTCGGGGTCGTGATGACGGCGCAGCACGATACGGTGAGTATCGTGAGCAATAATACAGCTCCCGCCGCTTAGCCCCTGCGATGCGGCGACGGCGGGACGATACTGGGGAAAATAGCGCGACAGGATCTCGTCGCGCGTTAAGGGATTATTGTTGTTGGACCGCACCTTTACCTGACCAGATTATCTCGCCAGTTTGCACCAGCATTAACTGCATCTGTAATGCAGGCGCGTTAACGTTACCGGATGCGCTGGAGTAAAGTACATATTGCGCCCCGACATTGCGCGCAATGCCAATAGCTTTACTGCGCGTTCCCAGACTATCCTGCGGAGACAACCCTAACTGTTGTTTTGCCATCGCGAGTTGCTGTACGGAGACCAGCGTAAATTTACCGTTGTTCGCCAGCGCATTACGTAACGTTTCCGTTGCCTCGTTCGCATTTAACGACCCATTCGTCCGGTTATTCACGCTGTCGACAAGCAATACGCTTCCGGCTGTCACGCCATCAGCCTGCAACATTTTGCTGACCAGCGGTTGCATCGCGCCGTTCCAGTCATAGTGGCGCACCTTAGGCGCTGGCTGGCCCGTTTGATCTTCATGTTCGATCGGCCCCGGTTGCTGTGGAATGGTTGGCACAGACGGCACAACAGGAGGCTGCGGCGGCTGCGCGGGTTGTTCTGGCGCTGGTTTTACCTCTTCAACTGGCGCAGGTTGACGTTGCGCCATACACCCGGAGAGAAATATCGCCAGCGCAGCAATGGCAGCGTAGCGATGCATTTTTGTCATCAAAATTCACTCCTCACAAATAAAGATAAAGCCTGACCTTATGCGCCCCCAGATAATTGGCGCTGCCAAATAGCGTTACCGACGAACGCGCGGGTATGGTTACGCTACGCGGCGCCTCCAGCGGATGCATCTCCAGCCCCCGCGCGTCATACCAGTAAAACCGATAATGAACGGTTATGGGCTCTTGCCTTTCGTTATAGACGCGGGAAGAGGCTGATGGCTGGATATCAGACGCCGTCAGTTCAGGCGGCTCTGCGGTGACGCCCGCCGCCAGAACCGTGGACTCCATCACCAGCGACTGCGCGTCGCTTACCGGAATTTCAGGGTGTGACCGGCAGCCGGTAAGCAGCAGCAAGCCCAGAGAAACCGCGATGCATCCTTTGATCATACTTACAAGCCTTTATGCGCCAGCATCGGGCCTAGCGGGCGGCCGCCCAGTAGGTGCATATGGATATGATAAACCTCCTGGCCCCCATGACGGTTGGTATTCATGATTAAACGATACCCATCTTCGGCAATGCCTTCCTGTTCGGCGATTTTCGCCGCCACGGTGATCATCCGACCTAACGCCTGTTCATGTTCCGCCGTCACGTCATTGACGGTTGGGATCAGGATATTGGGAATAATCAAGATATGCGTCGGCGCCTGCGGTGAAATATCACGAAAGGCGGTGACCAGCTCATCCTGATAAACGATATCCGAAGGGATTTCACGACGAATAATTTTGCTGAATATAGTTTCTTCTGCCACGACGTTTTCCTTTTTCATAATAGCCCTTGCAGCGCACATGCTACGCCGAGCCATACTGCGAGTATAGAGTATGAGCGAGTTACCGACGCTCTTTCAACTTTAACCCACGATTTATTAAGCGAAAAATGACTACATGCTGGACTTACCGCCATATCCCCCTGCCATGACGCCTTTGTACGCTTAAAAAATATTTCTAGTTTCCCTGGTTATACCGTTTTACACATTTAATACAAATGCGTATATTTCTCATTTGCATTTTTATGCGCATTAACTAGCAAAGAATGAAAAGGTTCAACGTCATACGTCCTGAACTTACCCCAATAACAAGCAAGGATTTTCAGATGTCTTTCATTCAATACCGCCGGGACAAACACCTTCCGTCCACCGCCGCACCGTCGCTGTTAGCTATGGGTATGGCGATGGCATTTATGCCTGCCGCCTTCGCGGCTGAGGATACCGTTATTGTCGAAGGCGCGACGACCGCTGACGCCGTAAACCGTGAAGAACAGGATTACAGCGTGAAAACGACCGCAGCGGGCACCAAAATGCCGATGACTCAGCGCGATATCCCGCAGTCGGTCAGTATTGTCAGCCAACAGCGTATGGAAGACCAGCAGTTGCAAACCCTGGGCGAGGTGATGACCAATACGCTGGGGATCAGCGGAAGCCAGGCTGACTCCGATCGCATCAGCTATTACTCGCGCGGGTTTGAAATTGACAACTATATGGTGGACGGTATTCCAACGTATTTTGAGTCCCGCTGGAATCTGGGCGATGCGCTAACGGATACCGCGCTGTATGAGCGCGTGGAGGTGGTTCGCGGCGCGAATGGGCTGATGACCGGAACCGGCAATCCTTCTGCCTCAATTAATATGATCCGTAAACACGCCACCAGTCGGGAGTTCAAAGGTAACGTCTCCACAGAATACGGTAGCTGGAATAAGCAGCGTTACGTCATGGATCTGCAAAGTCCGCTCACCGCAGACGGTAATGTCCGTGGGCGCATCGTGGCGGGTTATCAGAATAATGATTCCTGGCTGGACCGCTATAACAGTGAGAAAGCGTTCTTTTCCGGAATTATCGATGCCGATCTGGGTGCAACCACCAGCCTTTCAGCTGGTTATGAATATCAAAAAATTGATGTCAACAGCCCAACCTGGGGCGGTCTGCCGCGCTGGAACACCGATGGCAGCAAAAATAGCTATGACCGCGCGCGTAGTACCGCCCCGGACTGGGCTTATAACAACAAAGAGATAAATAAATTCTTCGTCACGTTTAAACAGCGTTTTGCCGAAAGCTGGCAGGCGACCCTGAATGCGACCCATACTGAGGTCAAATTCGACAGTAAAATGATGTATATCGATGCGTTAGTCGATAAAGAGACAGGTACGCTGGTGAGTCCTTATGGCGCAAGCTACCCCGTGGTCGGCGGTACGGGCTGGAACAGCGGCAAGCGCAAAGTAGATGCCATAGATCTCTTTGCCGATGGCGCTTATGAGCTGTTTGGCCGTCAGCACAATATGATGTTTGGCGGCAGTTATAGTAAACAGAATAACCGCTATTTTAGCGCCTGGGCGAACGTCTTTCCGGACGACATTGGCAACTTCAGCGCCTTTAACGGTAATTTCCCCCAAACCCACTGGGCGCCACAAAATCTGGCGCAGGACGATACCACGCATATGAAATCGCTGTATGCCGCTACGCGCATTTCGCTGGCCGACCCGCTGCATCTGATTCTTGGCGCTCGTTATACCAACTGGCGTGTTGATACACTGACCTACAGCATGGAGAAAAACCATACCACGCCGTATGCCGGGCTGATTTATGATATCAACGACAACTGGTCCGCTTATGCCAGTTATACCTCTATCTTTCAGCCGCAGAATAAACGTGACAAAGCGGGTCAATATCTGGCTCCGATTACCGGTAATAACTATGAAGCGGGCCTGAAGTCCGACTGGATGAACAGCCGCCTCACCACCACGTTGTCCGTGTTCCGCATTGAGCAGGATAACGTTGCTCAGGCAACCACTATTCCCATCCCTGGCAGTAATGGGGAGTTTGCCTGGAAGTCTACTGACGGAACGGTGAGCAAAGGCGTCGAATTTGAAGTAAACGGCGCAATTACCGATAACTGGCAGATGACTTTCGGGGCTACCCGGTATGTTGCCGAGGACAATGAAGGTAACGCCGTGAACCCTAATCTTCCGCGCACCAGCGTGAAGTTATTCACCCGCTATCGTCTGCCGGCGATACCGGAGCTGACGGTCGGCGGCGGCGTGAACTGGCAGAATCGGGTTTACAAAGATACCACGACGCCGTACGGCACTTTCCGCGCCGAACAGGGTAGCTATGCGCTGGTCGATCTGTTTACCCGCTATCAGGTGACGAAAAATTTCTCCGTACAGGGAAACATCAACAACCTGTTCGATAAAACCTACGACACCAATATTGATGGTTCCATTGTTTACGGCGCGCCGCGTAATGTCAGCCTCACCGCCAATTATCAGTTCTGACAGACTGTCGGAGAGCGGCATATAAAGCACCATTAAAAAAAGGCAGCCGAATGGCTGCCTTAATTCTCCCCAACATCATTACTGCTTAGCTGTTACGGATGTACTCATCCATTTCCGTTTTCAGGTTATCGGATTTCGTACCGAAAATAGCCTGAACGCCGGAACCCGCGACGACAACGCCTGCCGCGCCCAGTTTCTTCAGGCCAGCCTGATCCACTTTCGCTACATCGGCTACGCTCACGCGCAGACGCGTGATACAGGCATCCAGGTTAGTGATGTTCTCTTTACCGCCAAACGCCGCAACCAAAGCCGGCGCCATTTCGCTGGTCGCACCCGCTTTTGCGTCATCAGTAGTGTCTTCACGACCCGGCGTTTTCAGATCCAGCGCTTTGATCAGCACGCGGAACACGGTGTAGTACACAATCGCATAACCGGCGCCAACAATCGGGAACAGCCACAATTTGCTGCTGTTACCGGACAGCACGATAAAGTCGATCAGACCGTGGGAGAACGACGTACCGTCACGCATCCCCAGCAGGATACAGATCGGGAATGCCAGACCTGCCAGAATCGCGTGAATGATGTACAGGATCGGCGCCACGAACATGAAGGAGAACTCGATAGGCTCGGTAATACCCGTCAAAAACGAGGTCAGCGCGGCGGAAATCATGATACCGCCCACTTTTGCGCGGTTTTCCGGTTTAGCAGAGTGCCAGATAGCAATGGCCGCAGCCGGCAGACCGTACATTTTGAACAGGAAGCCGCCAGACAACATACCCGCCGTCGGGTCGCCCGCCATATAGCGCGGAATGTCGCCGTGGAATACCTGACCCGCTGCGTTGGTGTATTCGCCGATCTGCATCTGGAAAGGAACGTTCCAGATATGATGCAGACCAAACGGCACCAGGCAACGCTCGATAAAACCGTAAATACCAAACGCGACAACCGGGTTCTGATAAGCCGCCCACTGCGAGAACGCCTGGATAGCCGTACCGATTGGCGGCCATACGAAAGACAGCACCACACCGGTAAAAATAGCGGCCAGACCCGAAATGATCGGCACGAAGCGTTTGCCCGCAAAGAAGCCCAGATACTCAGGCAGTTTGATACGGTAGAAGCGGTTAAACATATACGCTGCGATAGCACCGGAGATAATCCCCCCGAGAACACCCGTATCAGCAAGGTGTTTAGCGGCGATCTCTTCAGCAGGTAAATGCAGAACCAGCGGCGCAACCACAGCCATGGTTTTCACCATGATGCCATACGCTACTACCGCCGCCAGAGCCGAAACGCCGTCGTTGTTGGTGAAGCCCAACGCCACGCCGATAGCGAAAATCAGCGGCATATTGGCAAAAACAGATCCGCCCGCTTCTGCCATAACGTGCGATACAACGGCTGGCAGCCAGCTGAAGTTAGCGGAACCGACACCCAGCAGGATACCTGCGATAGGGAGTACGGATACCGGCAGCATCAGCGATTTACCGACCTTTTGCAGGTTAGCAAATGCATTCTTAAACATAATTGAGAGTGCTCCTGAGTATTTGTGCTTTTCTACGTTCTCACGCATTGGCGAGGGGGGAGAACCCCGCCGTGGACAGGACATCTAAGTGCCCTTTTATTTATTACACAGAGTAAAATAAATACGTCTGATTTTGTTTGACGGCTATCACGTTTCAGCGCCAGATAGCCTAAAAAGTATCACATTCTGCCAAAATGAGTTTCCGAATGTTTCCATAAGATCGCTCACCGCCCCTTTTGTGGCGGTGAACTTTACGCGTTTTGTTTATTAATTACGAGCTTTAAAAAAACTCGTTTAACGGATTGATGACAGGCGAGACGCGTCAATATGGAACAGGCGAGCAAAGTTATCGGTGGTGATCTGCGCCAGTTCTTCAACGGCAACCCCTTTCAATACCGCCATATATTCTGCGACGTCGCGTACCATCGCAGGCTGGTTCTCTTTACCGCGATGCGGCACCGGCGCCAGATAAGGAGAATCGGTCTCGACTAATAACCGATCCAGCGGCACATAGCGCGCCGCATCACGCAACTGTTCAGCGTTACGGAACGTTACGATGCCGGAAAAAGAGATATAAAACCCCAGATCCAGCAATTTGCCGGCCGTTTCTCTGTCTTCTGTAAAACAGTGTAGTACGCCGCCGCAATCCGTCACTTTTTCTTCGCGCAGGATAGCCAGCGTATCGGCACGCGCGTCGCGAGTATGGACAATCACCGGTTTATGCAATTCGCGGCCAATCTGGATATGATGAATAAAAGACGCCTGCTGGCGGATTTTGGTCTCAGGCGTGTAAAAGTAATCAAGCCCGGTCTCGCCCATCGCCACCACATCGTCTTCTGCAGCAAGGAGGCGCAGTTCTTCTACGTCATATACTTCATCCTGATTTAACGGATGCACGCCGCAGGAAAAGACCACATTATCGCGCTTGCCCACCAGCTCGCGCATATGGCGATACCCCGGCAGCGTCGTCGCCACCGCTAAACAGAACTTCACATCGCGCGCGGCGGCTTTCGCCAGCACATCGTCCACGTCCTTATGCAAAGATTGATAATCCAGACCATCAAGATGGCAGTGTGAGTCGACTAAAAACATAATGTCTCTCTCAAAGATGAGGAACAGGCAACAAGGTGCCTGGTTGCAGGTAATGCTCGATGCGGAGAATGAGATCGGTTAATACCAGTTCGCGGTTTAATCCGGTCACATGAAGTAATTGATCACGACAATGGCAAACATCGTTCAGGATTGCCTGAATACGCGCCGGGGATAGCGGCCCCGCCAGCGCGGCAACAACCGCGTCCGCATCAACGTTTGTCAGGTACGACGCGCCGTGCTGACGTTTCAGCGCGTCTATCAGCAGCGTCGCCAGCCAATGCAGGCGCGCCGGGGCTTGCTCATGATTGAGCGCCGTTAATACCGCATACCAGTCGCCCGTATGTAAACTGTCCATCAACGCCTGACACAGCGCCTCACGCTGCGCCCAACGTTCAGACTGCAACAGCGCCAGCGCGGCGCCGGGCGACCCCGCGTTCAGGCGTAGCGCCGTGAGCAATGCTTCTTGTGACGCCGTCACTTCTCGCGATAGCCATGACATCGCATACGATTCGGACGGCGGCGCCAGATGATGCAGCCGGCAGCGGCTGCGTAATGTCGCCAACAGACGAGCAGGCTCCGGGCTGGCAAGGAAAAACCAGGTTTGCTCCGGCGGCTCTTCCAGCGTTTTGAGCAACGCATTGGCGGCGGCGTCGGTTAATAGCGCCGCATCCGCAATCCACACCACCTTCGCGCCGCCCAGACGGGAGTGCTCGTACAATTTCTCGCTGACCTCGCGTACCGCATCTACGCCGAGGCTGCTTTTGCCTTTATCCGGCGTCAGCGTGTAATAGTCCGGATGCGTGCCAGCCTGCATAAGCTGACAGCCACGGCAATGCCCACAGCTTTTGTGGCCCTCAGGCTGCTGGCATAACAGATAACGGCTCAGAGCATAGCACAGCGCCTCGTCGCCCATGCCAGGTAAGGCCTGAATCAGTAGCGCATGGTGCCCACGTCCCGCCTGGTAACTTTCTACCAGTTTTTCATAGGCGGGCCGTAACCATGGATACCATTTCATGCCGCTTGCTCCTGCACCCACTTCGTCACCGTGGCGCGAATGTCGCGCATGACGGCATCCAGCGGCTGTGTCGCGTCAATGGTGCGGATACGCGAGTCTTGCGCCGCCAGTTCCAGATAGCGCGCGCGAGTCCGGTTAAAGAAATCAAAAGATTCCTGCTCAATGCGATCCAAATCGCCGCGCGCTCTGGCGCGTTTTAGCCCGACTTCCGGCGTGACATCCAGATACAGCGTCAGGTCAGGGCGAAAATCGCCCAGCACGGCATCGCGTAGTGTCGCCAGCATGGTTTGATCAATGCCGCGCCCTCCCCCCTGATACGCCTGGGTCGAGAGATCGTGGCGATCGCCGATCACCCATATGCCTTGCGCCAGCGCGGGTTTGATTACCGTTTCGACGAGCTGTACGCGAGCGGCATAAAACATCAGCACTTCCGCTTTATCGGTAATCACTTCGTCGCCTACCGATCGGATATCCAACACCAGACTTCTTAGTTTTTCGGCAAGCTGCGTACCGCCCGGCTCACGGGTAAAAATCATATTACGAATACCCAGTTGCTCAAGGGTCTCCACCACCACGTCGCGCGCAGTGGTTTTTCCGGCGCCTTCCAGGCCCTCGATGACGATATAATTACTGCCCATTTTTTTCCTTAAGCACTTTCAGGTACTCCTGCACTGACCGATTATGGCTGGCAAGATTGGTGTTAAATGTGTGACCGCCTTTACCGTCGGCCACAAAATAGAGATACGGCGTTTTCGCCGGATGCGCCGCCGCCTGCAATGACGCTTCGCTGGGCGATGCAATCGGTCCTGGCGGCAGCCCGGTTATGGTATACGTGTTATAAGCCGTCGGCTTTTCCAGATCCGCACGCGACAAGTTACCATTATAACTCGTCCCCATCCCGTAAATCACGGTGGGATCGGTCTGAAGGCGCATACCGATTCTCAGGCGATTAATAAAGACTGAGGCCACCTGATCGCGTTCGCTGGCGACAGCCGTCTCTTTTTCAATAATCGAGGCCATTGTCACCAGTTGGTTCTGATCTTTATAAGGCAGCCCCTCGGCCCGACCTTTCCAGACAGTATCGACAGCTTTCACCATCTTTTGATGCGCTCGCTTGAGAATAGCGACATCGCTGGTGTTGGCGGTATACATCCAGGTATCGGGCCAGAACCACCCTTCTACCCATTCCGGGTGCGCAAGCTTTAATGCCTGAGCGACAGTGGCGTAGTCATCATCCGGCAATGTATGGCGAATATACGGCGCCTCTCGTAACTGTTTCAGGTAGTCGCTAAGGCGCATCCCTTCCACAAACCGCAACGGGAATTGCGCTTCTTTGCCGCTCTCCAGCAACTCAAGCATTTCCCGTACGGTCATCCCCGGCGTAAAACGGTAAGTTCCCGCTTTAAAATGCGATAACTCAGGCTCCACGCGCAGCAGCCACTGAAATACCCGGGGGCGATTAATGATTTTTTCATCATAAAGCTGGTCGCCAAGCGCCAGCCGCCCCGTTCCCGCCTTGAGCGTAAAGATAGTCTCGTTTTTAATAAGTAACGTGCTGTTCGCCAGATGGCGAACTTTCCACATCCCCACGCCCGCGGCAATACCCAGCACAACCAACAGCAGAAGGAAAACGCCTGACAATTTTTTCATAACTAATTCGGATGCTCACAAAATGGGGCTAAAAATTGAAACAGTGTTCGCGAAGAATACGACGTCCCGTGATAGGCGCGTATGGGAATAATCGGCATTAGCGCGTTGCAAATGATAATCTCATCCGCCTGCCTGACTGCCTCCTCTCTCGCCTGTACTTCAATAACCTGGAAAGGAGATTGCGCCAGTTGGCGTAAACAAAATTGTCGCATAATGCCGTTCACCCCGGCCTGATCCAGACGCGGCGTAAAAACAATGTCGCCTGTACGCCAGAACAAATTAGCCGCACAGCATTCCGTAACCCATCCCTCGCTGTCAAGAACCAGCGCCTCATCGGCGTCCGTCTGCTCAAGATGAGAGCGAATCAACACCTGTTCGAGGCGGTTCAGATGTTTTAATCCGGCAAGATAAGGATTGCGCCCAAGCGGTATGGGACTAAGGGTAAGAGTGATGCCTTGCTTACGCCACTGAGAATAATAAGCGGGATAAGCAGAAACGGAGAGGATTCGGGTAGCTGCCTGACAATTCATGGCGCTGTATCCCCGGCCGCCGCTACCACGGCTAATGATCACTTTCAACACGCCTGAATCATGCCCTGTGGCCAACATTGTCATCTCTTGCCGAAGGGTCGACCAATGGCTAAAAGCGATCCGTAATTTTTCACAGGCAACCTGCAAGCGCTGAAGATGCGCTTCCAGATGGCAAATGTTGCCATCAACAATACGTGCGGTCGTAAAACTGCCATCGCCGAACTGCGTCGCCCGGTCGCTTACAGCAAGTTGATCCTGCGCATGGCCATTAATTAAAAACATAGTGGCTCCTTATCCGTCGCCTGCTAGTGTGGCAGGATGAATAACGCAGAACAAGAGGTGATATGCCTGATAAAAAAGGCCCGACAAGCGGACCTTTTTATTAATGTCTGTCTCTGGCTTAACTTAGATCTTTTTAAAAATCAAGGAACCGTTAGTTCCGCCAAAGCCAAAGGAGTTACACAGAGCATACTCCAGATCGCTGACCTGGCGCGCTTCGTGCGGCACGAAGTCCAGATCGCAACCTTCATCCGGGTTATCCAGATTAATGGTTGGCGGAATGGCCTGATCGCGTAGCGCCAGAATAGAGAAAATAGACTCTACTGCGCCTGCGGCGCCCAACAGATGGCCGGTCATCGATTTGGTCGAGCTCACCATCACTCGGCTTGCAGCATCGCCAAAGACTGACTTAACCGCCTGCGTCTCAGCTTTGTCGCCGGCAGGCGTCGACGTGCCGTGCGCGTTGACGTAGCCAATCTGAGCAGGCTCAATCGCGGCATCACGCAACGCGTTAACCATCGCCAGCGCAGCGCCTGCGCCATTTTCCGGCGGCGACGTCATATGGTAAGCATCGCTGCTCATACCAAAGCCGACGATTTCAGCATAGATTTTCGCACCACGCGCTTTTGCATGTTCGTACTCTTCAAGCACCAACATACCGGCACCGTCGCCCAGTACAAAACCATCGCGTTCTTTATCCCACGGACGGCTCGCCGCCTGTGGGTTATCGTTGCGGGTCGACAGCGCGCGCGCTGCGCCAAAACCACCTACGCCCAGCGGCGTACTGGCTTTTTCTGCGCCACCTGCCACCATCGCGTCCGCATCACCATAGGCGATGATACGCGCGGCATGGCCGATGTTATGCACGCCTGAAGTACAGGCAGTCGCAATAGAGATGCTTGGCCCACGCAGGCCATACATGATAGTCAGATGGCCTGCTACCATGTTAACAATCGTCGACGGGACAAAGAACGGGCTAATCTTACGCGGTCCGCCTTTTACCAGCGAACTGTGGTTTTCTTCGATCAGACCGAGACCACCGATACCGGAGCCGATAGCGGCGCCAATACGGCTTGCGTTCTCTTCCGTCACTTCAAGGCCAGAATCCTGCATGGCCTGTACGCCAGCGACAATTCCATATTGAATGAAGGCATCCATCTTGCGCTGTTCTTTGCGCGAGATAATGTCATCACAGTTAAAATCCTTTACTAAGCCAGCAAATTTCGTTGCATAGGCGCTAGTATCGAAATGGTCGATCAGGCTGATGCCACTCTGACCGGCAAGGAGAGCTTTCCAGGTAGACTCTACGGTATTGCCGACAGGAGACAACATGCCCAGTCCGGTCACAACTACACGACGCTTAGACACGGTTGTCCTCCAGGGAGGGAAAATGATTCTAGTGGGACAAAAAGATAAAACTCAGGCGGTCGAACGACCGCCTGGAGATGTTCACTTACGCCTGGTGGCCGTTGATGTAATCAATGGCAGCCTGAACGGTGGTGATTTTCTCAGCTTCTTCGTCCGGAATCTCAGTATCAAACTCTTCTTCCAGAGCCATTACCAGCTCAACGGTGTCAAGAGAATCTGCGCCCAGGTCTTCAACGAAAGAAGCATTGTTGGTTACTTCTTCCTGCTTAACGCCCAGCTGTTCGCCGATAATTTTCTTAACGCGTTCTTCGATAGTGCTCATACTCTTAAATTTCCTATCAAAACTCGCTTTCGCGATGGTTTTCGTAGTGTATAAAATGTTGAAAAATTTGCAACTAAATCCCGGCAGGTCTTACCACGATTTTACGTTATTTTGCGGCCTTTCGCCCTAATAACGCAAATATTTTTCAATCGTGATTAAACCATGTACATTCCGCCGTTGACGTGCAGAGTCTCACCAGTGATGTAACTCGCTTCGTCAGAGGCTAAAAATGCAACCGCACTGGCGATTTCCTGAGCGCCGCCGAGGCGACCCGCAGGCACCTGCGCCAGGATACCCGCACGCTGATCGTCAGACAGCGCACGCGTCATGTCCGTTTCAATAAAACCCGGAGCCACAACATTGACAGTAATACCACGGGACGCAACTTCACGCGCCAGTGATTTACTGAAACCGATCAGGCCCGCTTTCGCCGCAGCGTAGTTTGCCTGACCTGCATTTCCCATGGTACCAACCACAGAACCAATAGTGATAATGCGACCACAACGCTTTTTCATCATAGCGCGCATTACCGCTTTTGACAGGCGGAAAACGGATGATAAGTTGGTTTCGATAATATCGTTCCACTCATCATCTTTCATTCGCATCAACAGATTATCACGAGTGATACCGGCATTATTAACCAGGATATCCACTTCACCAAATTCTGCGCGAATATTTTCCAGAACAGATTCAATAGATGCAGGATCGGTCACATTCAACATCAAACCTTTCCCGTTAGCACCTAAATAGTCGCTAATGTTCTTCGCACCATTTTCACTGGTCGCAGTCCCGATAACTTTCGCGCCGCGGGCAACGAGAGTCTCTGCAATTGCGCGGCCTATGCCACGGCTTGCACCAGTCACCAGCGCAATCTTTCCTTCAAAGCTCATGGTTTTCCTCTTTTATTGCGTAAGTGCCGCAGACAGCGCCGCCGGCTCGTTCAGCGCCGACGCTGTCAGGGTGTCGACAATACGTTTCGTCAGACCAGTGAGGACTTTACCTGGACCCACTTCATAAAGATGTTCAACGCCCTGCGCCGCGATAAATTCCACGCTCTTCGTCCACTGTACCGGATTGTACAACTGGCGAACCAGCGCATCGCGGATAGCGGCGGCATCGGTTTCACATTTCACGTCAACGTTGTTTACTACCGGCACCGTTGGCGCGCTAAAGGTAATTTTGGCTAATTCAACCGCCAGCTTATCTGCCGCTGGTTTCATCAGCGCGCAGTGCGACGGTACGCTCACCGGCAGCGGCAGCGCACGTTTCGCGCCAGCGGCTTTACAGGCTGCGCCCGCGCGTTCTACCGCCTCTTTATGCCCGGCGATAACCACCTGTCCCGGCGAGTTAAAGTTAACCGGCGAAACAACCTGCCCTTCGGCAGATTCTTCACAGGCTTTAGCAATAGAGGCATCATCCAGCCCGATGATCGCAGACATGCCGCCAGTACCTTCCGGAACCGCTTCCTGCATGAATTTACCACGCATTTCCACCAGACGAACGGCATCAGCAAAGTTGATGACGCCAGCGCAAACCAGCGCGGAATATTCGCCCAGGCTGTGACCTGCCATTAACGCAGGCATTTTACCGCCCTGCTGCTGCCAAACGCGCCAAAGAGCGACGGAAGCGGTTAATAACGCCGGCTGCGTCTGCCAGGTTTTATTCAGTTCTTCCGCTGGACCTTGCTGGGTGAGCGCCCACAGATCATATCCCAGAGCCGCAGAAGCTTCAGCAAACGTTTCTTCTACGATAGGGTAATTTGCCGCCATTTCGGCCAACATCCCAACGCTCTGAGAACCCTGACCGGGGAACACAAATGCAAATTGCGTCATGTTTAAATCCTTATACTAGAAACGAATCAGCGCGGAGCCCCAGGTGAATCCACCCCCGAAGGCTTCAAGCAATACCAGCTGACCGGCTTTAATTCGCCCGTCACGCACGGCTTCATCCAGCGCGCACGGCACAGAAGCCGCGGAGGTATTGCCGTGCCTGTCCAGCGTGACGACGACATTATCCATCGACATGCCGAGTTTTTTCGCTGTCGCGCTAATGATACGCAGGTTAGCCTGATGCGGCACCAGCCAATCGAGTTCTGAGCGATCCAGGTTATTAGCCGCCAGCGTCTCATCGACAATATGCGCCAGTTCAGTGACCGCCACTTTAAAGACTTCATTGCCCGCCATCGTCAGGTAAATCGGGTTATCCGGATTTACGCGATCGGCATTCGGCAGGGTCAGTAATTCACCGTAACGGCCATCGGCATGAAGATGAGTGGAGATAATACCCGGTTCTTCAGAAGCGCTCAGTACGGCCGCGCCTGCGCCATCGCCGAAAATAATGATCGTACCGCGATCGCCAGGATCGCAAGTGCGGGCTAATACATCGGAACCGACCACCAGCGCGTGTTTAACCGCGCCGGATTTAACGTACTGGTCGGCGATGCTTAACGCGTAGGTGAAACCTGCGCACGCTGCCGCGACATCAAACGCCGGGCAACCTTTAATACCGAGCATACTTTGAATCTGACATGCCGCGCTTGGAAATGCATGCGTTGCTGATGTGGTAGCCACCACAATCAAGCCAATTTGGTCTTTATCGATCCCCGCCATCTCAATCGCGCGATTCGCAGCGGTAAAGCCCATCGTCGCGACAGTTTCATTCGGCGCGGCGATATGGCGTTCACGAATACCTGTACGAGTGACAATCCACTCGTCAGAGGTCTCAACCATTTTTTCCAGATCGGCGTTAGTCCGCACTTGTTCGGGCAGATAGCTGCCAGTACCAATAATCTTCGTATACATGTACGCTCAGTCACTTTTCGGTTATATACCGTTACCTGTAAACGTCTGGCACGCTGGCGGCGCCGGGGAGACAGCGATATTATCTGTGCGCCCGCAGGTTTACGCCTTTGCCATCGTCCAGCGGTTCAAATCCGGCTGGGTATACAGATTCCAGGCGAGCGGCAATTCGCTGAGGAACTTGTCGCTGCACCGCCTGCACTGCCTGTTCAATCGCGACTGCAAATGCTCGCTGATTGGCCGCACCATGACTTTTTATCACCGTGCCGCGCAATCCTAACAGACAGGCGCCATTATACTGGTCGGGGTTGAGGTGACTGAATCGCCTCGTCAGGCTTTTTTGTAACCAACGTTTTAATAACAGCAGCCACCACGACCGTTTTTTCCCCTCGCCCTGTGATTTCAGCAGTGAAAGGAACATTCTGACAACCCCCTCCATCGTTTTAAGTGTGACATTGCCTGTAAAGCCGTCACACACCAGTACATCGGTTTTTCCCGTCAGTAACTCATTCGCCTCAAGGTAGCCGATGTAATTGATGGTTGGGACTGTTTTTAACATTAAAGAGGCTTCGCGAATACTATCGAGGCCTTTGGTTTCTTCTTCCCCGATATTGAGTAGCGCCACGCGGGGATTTTTGATCCCGACGACCTCTTCCGCCAAAACGGCGCCCATCACGGCAAACTGCACCAGCATGGTACTGTCACAGTCGACGTTGGCACCCAAATCAAGCACTACCGTTTTGCCCTTTTGCTGATGCGGTAATACCGTCACCAACGCCGGACGCTCAATCCCCTCAAGAGGCTTGAGCAATAATTTCGCCAGCCCCATCAGCGCCCCGGTATTACCGGCGCTAACGCAAGCTTCGGCTCGGCCTTCTTTCACAAGCTCCAGGGCCACACGCATGGATGTCCCGCGACTGGCGCGGATCGCCTGCGAAGGCCGGGCATCACTGGCAATAACTGACTGTGCAGGGATAATCTGCAGACGCGAACGTTGTTCAAAGTCAGCTTTGGCAAGTAATGGCGTGATAATATCGGGATTCCCGACTAAAAGAAGAGTGAGCTGCGAATTAGCGTTCAGTGCCTGCAATGCTGCAGGCACCGTCACGGAAGGACCAAAATCGCCCCCCATGACATCTAACGCCAGGGTTAGACGTGTCAAGGTATCGTCGCTGCCTGGTTCGGTGTTCTCCGCTTACGCGGAGAAATCCTCACTAAGCTTTATCACGCTTGTACTCTTCGGCTTTTACACCACAGGCACGCCTGTGATGCAAAAGGCATCGAGTATCGCGCGATTACTTAGCGATGACCTTACGGCCGCGGTAGTAACCGTCGGCAGTGATGTGGTGACGCAGGTGTTTTTCACCAGAAGTTTTGTCTACAGACAGGCTGGTGACTGCGGTCAGAGCGTCATGGGAACGACGCATGCCACGTTTGGAACGGGTTGGTTTATTCTGTTGTACGGCCATGGACCTTACTCCTCAATTACGGTTTATCCCTGCGTCCGCGGGGAAGACCTATTACTTACGCTTTAAGCTGGCTAATACGGCAAATGGGTTTGGCTTTTGCGCTTCATCAGGCAGTTCGCCAAAGACCATGTCCGCCTCGGACACTTCACAGTGTTCAGAATCATGCACCGGAACTACCGGCAAGGCGAGGATGATTTCATCTTCAACCGTCGCCAGCAGATCGATTTCGCCGAATTCGTTTACCTCAATCGGCTCATACGCTTCCGGCAGTGCTTCAGCCTGCTCGTCGGAACGGACAGGGCTAAAACAATACGTTGTGTGAACCTGATGGGTAAACGGTTTCCCGCAACGCTGGCATTCGAGCGACACCGTAACGACCGCATCGCCAGTCAAAACGGCGAGACGCTGGTTATCGATAGCGAACGACATGGAGCATTCCACATCACTGTCCACACTGACTACAGATTCGGCAACGCGCTCAACCTGATCGGGGGTATAGATACCCTGGTAATCAAGGCGTTTTTGAGCGGTACGAACCGGATCAAGAGTCAGGGGTAATTTTACCTTTTGCATAGGGCGCGCATATTAACTTCGTAACGTCATATAGTCAAAGAAAAAGGCAGCCTGCGGTTGCCTTTTGCCAATAATTCGCACACATTGCGGGTTACAGACTTATTTTCGCTCAAGACGAGTCAGTATGACAGGCTTGAAGACCGAAGAGCATAGTTTAAGATGGCTCTCATCATTACGCTATATCTGAGGGAAAAAATATGCCCCGTCTCATCCTTGCGTCTACCTCTCCCTGGCGTCGCGCGCTGCTGGAAAAGCTGACGATTCCTTTCGAATGCGCCGCGCCGGATGTTGATGAAACCCCCATGCCGGGCGAAGCGCCGCGTCAGTTGGTGCTGCGGCTGGCGCAGGCGAAGGCGCAATCGCTCGCCGCGCGTTTCCCGAATCATTTGATTATTGGCTCCGACCAAATTTGTGTTCTGGACGGCGAAATCACCGGCAAACCGCTGACGGAAGAAAAAGCGCGTCAGCAATTAGCCAAAGCCAGCGGAAATATTGTGACGTTTTATACCGGACTGGCACTGTATAACTCCGCCTCCGGGCACTTACAAACCGAAGTGGAGCCTTTTGACGTTCATTTTCGCCATTTAAGCGAAGCGGAAATAGACGACTATGTCCGTAAAGAGCATCCGCTGCATTGCGCGGGAAGTTTTAAAAGCGAAGGTTTAGGCATTGCATTATTTGAGCGCTTAGAGGGCCGCGATCCGAACACGCTGATCGGCTTGCCGCTTATTGCTCTGTGCCAGATGCTGCGACGGGAAGGCTTCAACCCGCTACTGCAGTAAACGGATATTCTGTAGGCTTTTCAAATACCGCTAAAAGCCGTTTCTGCACGTGTTGGTAGTTATCTCCCGTTTATTGGGGAGCAGTTTCGACCGCTTCCAGTTCTAACCAACTGGAAAGCGCTTGTTGTGAACAATTTAGCGCCTGCCGATCTTCACTCTCTTCGTGCGGGCCCGTTTCCTGGTCAATCCATTCACCGACCAGAAAAAAAGCATTGGCATTACGAACCGATGTACGGTGCGTTTTATCCCATAGGGTATCAACAGCGGTATACGTGCGCGTTAATGAATTCCCCATCTCAGTTCAGTTTTGTAAAAACACATGTTCTCAATACTCGCCTGACGCGCTCTACGGCGTCAAAAGCGGCTTACGAACTTATTCTCGCGAGCAACTCTCAGGACGTTTACTGTCCTGAAACCTTCCCCTTGCGACTCGTTAAATTCCATCTCGCGATGAGTTTACGCCCCCCTAACATTGCTTCACCTCACGACACATTCCTTTAATTAACGCCGCCAGCATCAGCCGCATCTTGTTGACTATTTATAAATTCAACCATCTGCTGCGTAAGATGGTTTATATCATTCTGCGTAATGAAAAAATTAACTTGTTGATCCTGAAAGTGTTCTTTTGCTGCCTGGTCGGCAAAAACCGCTTTTCCATTCGTTTCAAAGCGGACTTTATTTCCCTGTTTTTGCAGAAACTCGCCCATTGCGACCAGTTGGTCGAGCCGCTTTCCGCGCAGAAAATAATAGCGAGTCATCGTCTCATCCAGCGGTGTTACGGTTTTATTCCACGCAGCGTCAAAGACAGGCTTCACATCAGAGGGGAGCTTTAAAGCAGAATATTTTTTTCTGTTTTCACTACTCACATTTTTCAACCGAAGGATAAATCGATTGTTTACGTCACGAGCCACACGTAGCTCGTTCAGGAAAACCAGATTATCACGCTCAGACTGGATAACACCGGTGATCTTATCCTCCTGGCCGGTCTCATACACCACAGCAAAGATTTGCCCGTAGGCAGTTAATAGTACATCGTAGTCATCGGCGTAATGACCAAAAGCCTGACGTTGGGCTGGCGTCAACTCACAGACGCCCACCACGGGAGACGTAATGATTTGCGTATTCAAATACTCAACGAAAGCCCGTCGTGAACTATCGCCCTTCCCTTCGCAACCGGCCAACATCGCGATCACGAGCGGCACGATAACGTATTTTCCCCAACGCTGAGTAAATGAGCGCATCCAGCTAGTATTGGCCATCTGTTCGTCCTTAAACACGCCGAAATCCGGATCGCAAGAATAAACAGTACACAACGGTAAAAATGCGTCGGATACAGCAAAACAAAAATATTATGAGAAAAGTGAGATTCGGGCAGATAACCTGCCCGAGAGAGGAACTATTTTGCGTTACGCAGCACCTGTAGACAGCGCTTCAGGGCGTTATCCATTGGCGCTTCAATGCGCATGACTTCGCCCGTTCCCGGATGCGTGAACTTCAGCGCCGCGGCGTGCAGAAAGAGACGTTTAAGACCGGTTCCCGCTTCGGTAAGCTGTTGATCAAACTCACGGTCGCCGTAGCGATCGTCGAACGCAATAGGGTGACCGGCATATTGGGTATGTACGCGAATCTGATGCGTACGGCCCGTGACCGGGCTACAGCGCACCAGCGTGGCGAAGGCATAGCGCTCTTCCACCTTGAAGCGCGTTTCTGACGGTTTGCCTTCCTGGCTCACGCGAACAATGCGTTCGCCGCTTTGCAGAATGTTCTTTAATAATGGCGCCTGTACGGTTTTAACGTGCGATTGCCACTGGCCGCGCACCAGCGCCAGATAATCTTTCTGCATTCCCTTTTCGCGCAGTTGCTCATGCAGCGAACGCAGCGCGGAGCGTTTTTTCGCCACCAACAGCACGCCGGAGGTATCGCGGTCAAGACGATGCACCAGTTCCAGGAATCGCGCTTCCGGACGCAACGCCCGCAGCCCTTCGATGACGCCAAAACTTAACCCGCTCCCGCCGTGTACGGCGGTGCCGGAAGGCTTATTCAGCACCAGAATATGGTCGTCTTCATACAAAATGACGTCCGCCAACGCCGCCACTTTTTGCAAATGCGGCGACACGGCCTCTTCTTCGCGTTCAGCAACGCGAACCGGCGGAATGCGGACTTCATCGCCCGCTTCCAGTTTGTATTCCGGTTTAATGCGTTTTTTGTTCACCCGCACCTCGCCTTTACGCAAGATGCGATAAATCATACTTTTTGGTACCCCTTTCAGTTGGGTGCGCAAAAAGTTATCAATGCGTTGCCCCGCTTCGTCAGCGGCGATAGCAACAATTTTTACGGATGGCGTTTCTGTTTTCATGGGGGGCGATTCTAAATAGCCTGTGAGATTCGCGCCACACATTTTTCTATGCTTATAGAGACGTCTACGCCAGTGGATGAACATTTTTCACTGCGGTTTTGCTGGTTATTAAAGCGATTGGCTCGCGCTGGTGAAAAAACTGTGAGTAAGCGGGTGATAAATGGTAAAAGTCATCTTGCTATAACAAGGTTAGCAGTGGAATAATGATGCGGTTTCCGCACCGAAACTTGTTAAAACAAAAAGTTTAGCGGAATAACCCATTTTGTCTGACCGATCATCAACGCAGCAATGGCGTAAGACGTATTGATTTTTCAGACAGTTAGCGGGCTGCGGGTTGCAGTCCTTACCGGTAGATAGGATCTTCTCTGGAGAGTAATGCCCAGGCTGCTTCCCTGATAATTGCGCTGTGTTTCCGTATGAAATACAGGCAACCGACACTCTGCGCCTCTTTGAGCTGACGATAACCGTGAGGTTGGCGACGCGAAATAGTCACGAGGCCATCGGTTCATGCCCGGTAAGGCGTTACCATGCCCGCAGCTTAGTCGTCAACGTAAGAATAATGAGTAAGTTACGATGAAAAGAATGTTAATCAACGCGACTCAGCAGGAAGAGTTGCGCGTCGCCCTTGTAGATGGGCAGCGTCTGTACGATCTGGATATAGAAAGCCCCGGACACGAGCAGAAAAAAGCGAACATCTATAAAGGCAAAATTACCCGTATTGAACCGAGCCTGGAAGCGGCTTTTGTTGATTACGGCGCAGAACGCCACGGTTTCCTCCCGTTAAAAGAAATTGCCCGCGAATATTTCCCCGCTAACTACAGCGCTCATGGTCGCCCGAACATTAAAGACGTGTTACGCGAAGGCCAGGAAGTCATTGTTCAAATCGATAAAGAAGAGCGCGGCAACAAAGGCGCGGCGTTAACCACCTTTATCAGTCTGGCGGGCAGCTACCTGGTACTGATGCCGAATAACCCGCGCGCGGGTGGTATCTCCCGTCGCATTGAAGGCGACGATCGTACCGAGTTAAAAGAAGCGTTGGCCAGCCTGGAACTTCCTGAAGGGATGGGGCTTATCGTACGTACCGCGGGCGTGGGTAAATCCGCCGAAGCGTTGCAGTGGGATTTAAGCTTCCGCCTGAAACACTGGGAAGCCATTCAGAAAGCCGCTGAAAGCCGTCCCGCGCCGTTCCTGATCCATCAGGAAAGCAACGTCATCGTACGCGCGTTTCGCGACTATCTGCGTCAGGATATCGGTGAAATCCTGATCGACAATCCAAAAGTGATGGAAATGGCGCGTCAGCATATCGCCGCGTTGGGCCGCCCGGATTTTAGCAGCAAAATTAAGCTATACACCGGTGAAATCCCGTTGTTCAGCCATTACCAGATCGAATCGCAGATCGAGTCAGCGTTCCAGCGTGAAGTGCGCCTGCCCTCCGGCGGCTCCATCGTCATTGACAGTACCGAAGCGTTAACCGCCATCGATATCAACTCCGCCCGCGCGACTCGCGGCGGCGATATCGAAGAAACCGCGTTCAATACCAACCTGGAAGCGGCCGATGAGATTGCCCGCCAGTTGCGTCTGCGCGACCTGGGCGGACTGATCGTTATCGACTTTATCGATATGACGCCGGTACGTCACCAGCGCGCGGTAGAAAACCGCCTGCGTGAAGCGGTGCGTCAGGACCGGGCGCGTATTCAGATTAGCCATATTTCCCGCTTCGGCCTGCTCGAAATGTCGCGTCAGCGCCTGAGCCCGTCGCTGGGCGAATCCAGCCATCACGTGTGTCCGCGCTGTAGCGGTACCGGCACCGTGCGCGATAACGAATCTCTGTCGCTGTCCATTCTGCGCCTGATTGAAGAAGAAGCGCTGAAAGAGAATACGCAGGAAGTCCATGCCATTGTTCCGGTGCCGATCGCCTCTTATCTGCTTAACGAAAAACGGACGGCAGTTAACGCTATTGAGACGCGTCAGGATGGCGTCCGCTGTGTCATCGTCCCGAACGATCAGATGGAAACGCCGCACTATTCCGTGCTGCGCGTACGTAAAGGGGAAGAAACGCCGACCCTGAGCTACATGCTGCCGAAGCTGCACGAAGAAGCGATGGCGCTGCCTTCTGAAGAAGAGTACGCCGAGCGTAAACGCCCGGAACAGCCTGCGCTGGCGACATTCGCTATGCCAGATGTGCCTCCAGCGCCGACGCCTGTCGAACCGGCGGTTAGCGTCGCCACGGCGAAAAAGGATAATGTTGCCGCCACGCAGCCTGCCCAGCCGGGTCTGTTTAGCCGCTTCCTTAACGCGCTGAAACAACTGTTCAGCGGTGAAGAAACGAAAACCGTTGAAACAGCCGCACCGAAAGCGGAAGAAAAAGCGGAGCGTCAGCAGGATCGTCGCAAGCCACGGCAGAACAACCGTCGCGATCGTAACGAACGCCGCGACACCCGTGATAACCGTGCCGGACGTGACGGCGGCGAGAGCCGCGACGATAATCGTCGTAACCGTCGCCAGGCGCAGCAGCAAAATGCAGAAACGCGCGACACCCGCCAGCAGGAAACGGCGGAAAAAGTGAAAACTGGCGATGAGCAGCAACAGACGCCGCGTCGCGAACGCAGCCGCCGCCGCAATGATGACAAGCGTCAGGCGCAGCAGGAAGTAAAAGCGCTTAACCGCGAAGAACAACCTGTCCAGGAGACCGAGCAGGAAGAACGCGTTCAGCAGGTTCAGCCGCGCCGCAAGCAGCGTCAGCTTAATCAGAAAGTCCGCTTTACCAACAGCGCAGTGGTTGAAACGGTTGACACGCCGGTCGTCGTCGACGAACCACGCCCGGTTGAAAACGTTGAACAGCCCGTTCCAGCGCCGCGTACCGAGCTGGCGAAAGTTGATTTACCTGTCGTCGCCGATATCGCGCCGGAGCAGGATGATAGCGTAGAACCTCGCGATAATACCGGTATGCCGCGTCGCTCCCGCCGTTCTCCGCGCCACCTGCGCGTAAGCGGTCAGCGTCGCCGTCGCTATCGTGACGAGCGCTACCCGACACAATCGCCGATGCCGTTAACCGTCGCCTGCGCGTCGCCGGAAATGGCGTCCGGTAAAGTCTGGATCCGCTACCCGATTGTCCGTCCGCAGGAAACGCAGGTTGTTGAAGAGCAGCGTGAAGCAGATCTGGCGCTGCCACAACCGGTTGTCGCTGAACAGCAGGTTATCGCTGCGACCGTAGCGCTCGAACCACAAGCGTCGGTACAGGCGGTAGAAAACGTTGCCGTTGAGCCGCAGACTGTCGTCGAGACAACGCATCCGGAAGTGATTGCCGCGCCGGTTGATGAACAGCCGCAACTGATTGCCGAAAGCGATACGCCGGTGGCGCAAGAGGTTATTGCTGACGCCGAACCGGTAGCAGAAACCGCCGACGCGTCCATTACAGTGGCTGAAGACGTAGCTGATGTTGTCGTTGTCGAGCCAGAAGAAGAGACAAAAGCGGAAGCGGCTGTTGTGGAGCACACGGCAGAAGAAACCGTTATCGCACCGGCCCAGGTGGTGGAAAAGCCGCAGGACGTTGTCTGCGTTGACGACGATCATAATCACGCCAGCGCGCCGATGACGCGTGCGCCAGCGCCGGAATATGTGCCGGAAACCCCGCACCATAGCGACTGGCAGCGCCCTTCCTTCCACTTTGAAGGTAAAGGCGCGGCAGGCGGACACAGCGCTACACGTCATGCCAGCGCCCCGGCGACACGCCCACAGCCGGTAGAATGATGTAAATGCTGATACAAAGCCGACCGCCAGGTCGGCTTTTTTATGCCCCTTACAGGGCGATGCCTCACCCCATGGCGTCTTTTAGTCACTCCAGGCGTTTATGAGATCGGGCGGGATAATACGTACGGATGGCGTCGCTACGGGCGCGACAATATGACCACTAACTCAATGACGACTAAAAAAATGCCCGCGCCGGGGTGGATGGCGCGGGCAGACAAAACATATCCAGTTTCGTGATATGTTTCAAAAAGAGGCGTTACCGGTTCAACTGGAAAAGCGACATTCCCTGCATGTCGGTAAACGTTTTATAGGACGCCTGTAATGCCGCCTGTTGCATGACGTAGGAGGAAATGACCGAGTTCCAGTCCACATCTACCAGGTTGCTCATCTGCAGTTTCTGTCCCAGCGCACGATCGCTTCCCAGTGAATCCAGCGTACTGAGTTCGCTCAGTTGCGTTCCCAGTTCCGCACGAACGGTCAGGACGTTATTAAGCGAATTTTTTAAGCCGCGATTGGTTTTATCAATGGCGGCAGCGGCCTTTTCTTTTTCCACGTCATTGCCTTCCACCGGGGTCTTGAGTGCGGCAATTGCCGTATCGAGCATGACAAACAGATTCTTTTCGGAGTCCGAGCCATCCGGTTCCGGCACCGCATTGCTGGTGATGCTATTAAAAATTTGCGCGCCCGTATGGCCAATTACCATCGTGCGTGCGGAATCCACCTGCTGGGTAACACTTTTCTCGCCGCCATGATAACCACCTGTCGCCTGGTCGAATGGCGCCGCTTCCGTTTTATACCCGGCAAAGATATAGCGACCATTGCCGTCAGTGCTGTTTGCCAGGTTCATCAGCTGATCGCGGATGCCCTGTAAATCCGTCGCCAGCGACGCGCGGTCATCGTCGCTTAACGTGCCGTTTCCGGCATAGACGATTTTTTCCTGCGCGGTTTGAATCGCCGTCGTCACCTGACTGAGTACGCTTTCTTCCAGCGACACTTTTTGGGTGGCAAACGTACGCGCCAGGGCGTACTGGCTATTCTGCGCCTGCGCCTGAGAGAGTACTACCGCCTGCGACGCGGCGATCGGATCGTCAGATGGGTTGGTAACGCGCTTACCGGTAGACATCTGCTCGCCCAGCTTCATCCATTCGGCCTGAGAATTAGTGATGCCGCTCATATTTTGTTCGTACATCATCTGGGTACTGATACGCATGTCATCCTTCTCCTTTAGCGAATATTCAATAACGCATCAAACAGCGCATTCGCGGTCTGCAATACTTGCGCATTCGCCAGATAATACTGCTGATAACGCTGCAAATTGCCGTACTCTTCGTCGAGGTTAACGCCGGAAACCGACTGTTGCTGTTTATAAAGCTGTTTAACCACATTCGCCTGCGTGGTGCTGCTGGTTTTCAGCGTTGACGTTTTGTTACCCACATCGCTGACCAACGTGGCGTAAGCATCGTTAAAGGTTTTGTTGCCGCCCACTACGTTGCTGTTTTGTAAGTCCAGCAATGCCTGACCATTGCGGTTATCGCTGTCGCCGGTATCCACATCAGGATCGAGTTTTGACTCAGACGCCATCGCAATCTCGGCTTCATTTGTCACTTTAACGTTCATGTCGACGATAGCATTGCTGACCGGCTTGAGAAGAAAACTGTCGTTTTTCTGTGCGCCAGTCCCTACCGTCACTTTCAGACCGTCAATCTCCAGTTTTCCGTCAGCATCTTTTGTCGCCGTGAAAGTGGTGTTATCCGCAGTGCGAGTAACCTGCCAGTCTGTACCGTCAAAAACAATCTTATAATCCGTCGCCTGAACCTTCGTGCTGTCGACCACCTTAGCGGTTAGCGATACCGTTTTATCGGCATTATTACTGTTGCTATATACCACCGGCGAGCCAATGCTAAAGAAGTCTTTCCCTTTATTGCCGTCGGCGTCATAACCTTTGGTATGCTGCGCGTTAAACGCATCGGCAAACGCCAACGCCAACTGGCCCAGCGTATTACGAGTCTGATCCAGATCCTGAGAACGGAACGTCAGTAATCCGCCGAGCGAACCGGTGTTCAGCAACTTTTCCGGAATTTCGATGTTACCGGCGGCCTCATCGACATAAGCGACAGTCGTTCGCGTCGGGTCGGCGCTGGAGGGAACCGCCGCCAACTGACGCGCCGTCGACCCCTGCACCAGCGTATAGCCATTGGCCATCGTCAGGTTATAGGTGCCGCCGTCCTGTACGCTCACCTCGACGCCAACGATCTTGTTAAGCTCGCTGACCAACTGATCACGCTGATCGAGCAGGTCGTTCGGCGATGCGCCCGCGCCTACGCCCGTCATACGGGAGATTTGATCGTTCAGGTTAGCTATCTGCTTCGCGTAATTGTTGATTTGCGCCACGCTGGAGCCAATCGCGATATTGACCTGTTTATCCTGATCGCGCAGATACTGATCGGTGGTTTTGAACTGGTTTACCAGCCCTTCCGCTTTACCAATCAGCGCCTGACGCGCCGCAGGATCTTCCGCATTACTGACTAACGTTTGCAGGCTGGTAAAAAAACTCTGCAACGAACCAGACAGTGAGCTGGATTTATCGGCCAGCAGGTTGTCGATTTTCGACATTTGTTCATAGCGCGTGGTTAAGCCGCTGCTCTGGTTTTGCGCGCCGCGTAGCTGATTAGTGATAAACGCATCATATTCGCGCTGTACGCCTGAAACGTAAACGCCATTACCTATCCAGCCGCCAGCCCCTAACGTACTGTTTGCCTGCGCCAGAATAGTTGTCTGCCGGGTATAACCCGCAACGTTATAATTGTTGATGTTATTACTGACCGTATTTAACGCGGCCTGCGCGGCGTTAAGTCCGCTCATGGCGTGATTAATCAAGCTGGACATGATGGTTCCTTTTAATCCTTCAATACTCGTTGTTATCGGCAGCGACTACGTGGACTTGAGCAATTTAAAAGAGATTGTCGAGATTCGCGCTGTAGGTTTTGCTGACCTTTTCAGTCATCGCTTTCAACTGCTGAATCATGTTGGTCAATTTACGTGCGTAATTCGGGTCAGTGGCGTATCCGGCGTTTTGCAGAGCCACTGCGCCCTGCTCTGCCGTGGCGGCAGTGGTCACGGCAGCGTAGCGTGGGTTACGCGTTAACAGCGCGACATAATCCGATAACGCCTCCAGATACGAGCTATAGACGCGGAATTTTGCTTTCACTTTTTTCGCTTCGCCATTTTCGTATTCAGTGGTGGTGATTTCCGTCACCGGCCCTTTCCAACTGGCGGTCGCTTTAACGCCAAATACGTTATAGCTGGGTTCACCATTCTCCCGCAGGATTTGCCGTTGCCCCCAGCCGGACTCCAGCGCCGCCTGCGCCAGAATCAGATGATGCGGCACCCCGCTTTGTTCGCTGGCCAGCCTCGCCGGGAGCGAAAGCCGGGCCAGAAAGTCTTTACTGTCGCCGGAGAGCGGCGCATCGCTGCTGTCCGGCGTTTTCGGTATGGCTTTGCGCACCAGTTGGGTCAGCGCCTGATTTTGATAGCTGTTTACCGTCTCCAGGGAGAATTTAAGCGGTACTTGCGGCGCATCATCTGCAGGCATCGTCTGCCCGCCCGTCATCTGTTTAACCATCATATCCGCCAGCCCCAATCCCTTACCGGCGGTCATCTGCTGGGCGATCTGCTGGTCATACATGCTGGTATACAGACGCGTCTGATCGCTGCTGAATAAACCATCTTTGGGTAAAGCCTCGCGCATACTTTTCAGCATCATCTGCACAAACATCCCTTCCACCTGACGGGCCACAGGACGGATATTCGCCGCCGGGTCCTGGCCCGCTTTCGCTTTCAGTTCGTTCAGAGATTGCGCATCCCAGGCCGCGCTGGCCAGCAATTTACCGCCTCCGATCATCAGATGATTTCCAGTTTGGCGCGTAGACAGCCCGCGCTCTGCATGGACTGCAAAATCGACATCAGGTCCATCGGCGTCGCGCCAAGCGCATTCAGCGCGCGTACTACGCTGTTCAGATTGGCGCTGGAACGCACGCTCTGTAGCGATCCGCCGCTCTGACGCAAATCTATTTGAGTCTGTGGCGTCACCACGGTCTGCCCGCCGCCAAATGGCGTATTCGGCTGGTTGACGTTGAGCTGGCGATTGACTGTCACTGACAAATTGCCCTGCGCCACAGCGCAGCTATCCAGCGTGACTTCCCGATTCATGACCACCGAACCGGTACGCGAGTTGATCACAACTTTTGCATCCTGCGGCGTCACGTTGACTTCCATATTTTGAATGTCCGCCAGAAAACGCACCTGCGAGCTGTTGCCGCTGGGCACGCGTACCTGTACCGTTCGCGCATCAAGCGCAGTGGCGCTGCCGTAACCGCGGGCGCGGTTGATGGCGTCGGTAATTTGCTGCGCCATCGTAAAATCTTCGTCGTTCAATTGCAGATTAATGGTGTTGCCAGCGCCGAACTGAGTCGGCAACTCGCGTTCGATAATCGCGCCATTAGTGATGCGCCCGCCATTAAGCTGGTTAACCTGCACGCTACTGCCGCCTGCGGATGCGCCCGCGCCGCCGACCAGAATATTGCCCTGCGCCAGAGCATACACCTGGCTGTCCACCCCTTTTAACGGCGTCATTAATAACGTCCCGCCACGCAGACTTTTAGCGTTCCCCATTGAGGAAACGACGACATCGATCGTTTGTCCCTGTCGCGCAAAAGGCGGATACGACGCCGTCACCATCACCGCCGCCACGTTTTTCAACTGCATATTGGTGCCGGTGGGGACCGTAATCCCCAGTTGTGACAGCATGTTATTCAGCGTCTGGGTGGTAAATGGCGTCTGGGTCGTCTGGTCGCCCGTACCGTCCAGCCCGACCACCAGCCCGTAGCCGATCAGCGAGTTTTCCCGTACTCCCTGGACACTGGTCAGATCCCGGATACGCTCGGCGTGCGCCAGAGTGGCAACCAGTGCCAGAACGATTCCTGCAAGAGCTTTAAACACATACACCTCGCTTACATCGGCGACAAATTAAGGAAGAAACGTTGCAGCCAGCCCATATTTTGCGCTTCGTTAATATAGCCGTTCCCGACATATTCAATCCGCGCATCCGCCACCTGTGTCGAGGGAACGGAGTTGCTGCCGCTGATGGTGCGTGGATTTACCACGCCGGAGAAGCGGATGAATTCCGTTCCCTGATTAATCGCGATCTGTTTTTCCCCCACGACGTGTAAATTGCCATTGGCCAGAACCTGATCGACGGTCACGGTCAGCGTGCCGCTAAAGGTATTGCTGGCATTCGCGCCGCCTTTGCCGTTAAAAGAGTTGCCGCCGGAGGCCTCCATATCCGCGCGGGAATTACCGAATAATCCTTGCAGATAACGCGGTACCGTATCAAAACCAAAGCTGGTTTTGCCGTCGCGGCTGGCATTTGCCGACGAGCTTTTACTGGCGCTGACGTTTTCCTGTAACACAATCGTGAGCGTATCGCCGATATTACGCGGTCGACGATCTTCAAAAAGCGGCTGATAGCCATAATTAATCGGCTGCGCAGACTGAAATATGGAGCCATTCGCCACCGGTACCGGGCCAGGTATCGGCTGCGCCGTGGTCGCCCCCTGCACGAGCGGTTTAGCGGGTATCCAGGCGCATCCTGTCAGCGTCGCGACCATCAGGGCCATAACTGGGTAAGCGTGAAGCGCGTATTTTTGCATTACCTTCATCTTCAAAATCAGGGAGCCGGTGGCGTATCCCCACCGGCGGCCCCTTAGAGTTGCGTCAGTTTCTGCAGCATCTGATCGGTCGTCGATACTGCTTTACTGTTAATTTCATAGGCGCGTTGAACCTGAATCATGTTCACCAGCTCTTCCGCCACGTTAACGTTCGACGTTTCGACATACCCTTGATACAACAACCCCGCGCCGTTGAGCCCCGGCGTGCTTTCGTTCGGCGCGCCGGACGATTGCGTTTCGATATAGAGGTTCTCGCCGATGCTTTCCAGCCCGGTGTCGTTCATAAAGGTGGTCAGGTTAAGCTGCCCGACCTGAACCGGCGCGGCCTGCCCCTGCTGGGTAACGCTGACCACGCCGTCGCGGCCAATCGTGATGCTTAACGCGTTGGCCGGAATGGTGATTGCCGGCTGCACCTGAAAACCGCCCGCCGTCACCAGTTGACCATTCTGATCCACCTGGAAAGAGCCGTCGCGGGTATAGGCAGACGTACCGTCCGGCAGCATGACCTGGAAAAAGCCCTGCCCTTTAATCGCCACATCTTTACTGTTGTTGGTCTGCGACAGGTTCCCCTGACTGTGCAGGCGCTCCGTGGCGACCGGACGCACGCCGGTACCGATTTGCAGCCCGGAAGGCAGCGTCGTCTGCTCGGACGACTGCGCGCCCGGCTGGCGGATGGTCTGATACAACAGATCTTCAAATACCGCGCGCTGACGCTTAAAACCATTGGTGCTGACGTTTGCCAGGTTATTGGCAATCACATCCATATTGGTTTGCTGCGCATCCAGACCGGTTTTGGCGATCCATAATGAACTGATCATAAAATGTCCTGTATTAACTCATCGACAGCAGTTGGTTAGCTCGCCCTTCGTTCTCATCTACGCTGGTGATAACCTTCATCTGCATTTCAAAACGACGTGCGTTGGCGATCATGTCGGTCATGGCTTCAACCGGCTTGACGTTACTGCCCTCCAGCACGCCCGACATAATGCGAATTGACGGGTCGGCGGCCAGTACCGCCCCGCGTTCAGCCTGTGCCTCGGCGGTAAGGCGGAATAAACCGTCATCGCTCCGCTGCACCTCATTGCCTTCCGCTTTGACCAGCTTCAGTCGCCCAACGGGCGCCACCGTGTTTGGCGGGTCGCCGGGATTGAGCGCGGAGATCGTGCCGTCTGCCGCAATGGTGATTTCCGCCCCTTCAGGAACGGTAATCGGGCCGCCTTCGCCGATAACCGGATGTCCCTGAATGGTTAACTGCCCGGTCGGACCCACCTGGATATTCCCGTTACGGGTATATCCTTCAGCGCCATCCGCCGCTTGCACTACCAGCCAGCCGTCCTGCTGTAACGCGACATCCAGCGGACGGGAGGTGTAGTCCAACTGACCCGGGGTCATATCCGCCCCGGGCGTCGACGCCGTAACCAGCGTGCGCGTTGCTAAAGAGAGGCCATCAACGGGCACCGCGCGTAACGCGTTAAGCTGCGCGCGAAAGCCCGGCGTTGAGGCATTAGCCAGGTTGCTGGCCGTTACCGCCTGCTGGTTAAGCGTCTGGCTGGCCGCCCCCATAGCGGTATAAATTGCGTGATCCATTAAGCTATCCCGTCAGGCGCTTAGCGCAGGTTAACCAGCGTATTGAGGATCTGGTCCTGAGTTTTGATGGTCTGCGCATTCGACTGGTAGTTACGCTGCGCGACGATCATATTCACCAGCTCTTTACTCAAATCCACGTTAGAGGCTTCCAGCGCGCCGTTCGTCAGCTTACCGAAGTTGCCGGAACCGGCAGTACCCAGCAGCGCAACCCCGGAGGCCTGCGTCGCCGCCCAGACGTTATCGCCCTGGGATGCCAGACCTTCGTTATTGGCGAAGTTAGCCAGCACAATCTGCCCCAGCACCTGCTCCTGCTCGTTGGAGTAGTTGCCAACCACGGTGCCGTCGTTGTTAATCTGGTAGCTCACCAGGTCGCCCGGCTTATAGCCGTTTTGATTGGTGGCGACGATGTTATTAGCCCCGGTGTTCTGCTGCATGGAGTTAAGGAAGCTGAGGGAGAAGGTGGCCGCTGTCGCGCCATTAATCGTACCGGTGGTGATGTTCACCGTACCGCCAGACTCCAGAATCCCGTTTTCATTGAATTTCAGCGTAGTGGACGCCGTTGTTGGCGCTGTGGCTGCAGGATCGCTGCTGTCATGGGTGTACACGGCCCATTCATTATCTTTGGTTTTCACAAAATAGACGTTCATGTCATGGGCATTACCCTGGCTGTCATAAACGGTGACGGTGCCTTTTTTGTTATACGAATCCGCATCACTCACGCTAAAGGGCGTTTTAGACGGTACAGGGTCCGTTGAGTTCAGGTTGATCTGCATTGACGCGGTGGTGGTCGATTTCGCCGCCATCAGCGTGTTCGGAATGGTGATCGGCGCAGGATTCGCCCCCTGCTGAATGGTCGGCGGCGTACCGGTGGCCGGATAGCCGGTCAACTGCATCCCCTGCATATTGACCAGGTTACGGTTCTCGTCCAGTTTGAACTGGCCGTTGCGGCTATAGAACACGGAACCGTTGCTGTCTACCAGGCGGAAAAAACCGTTCTGGCTAATCGCGACATCCAGCCCGCGCCCGGTGTTCGTTGTCGTACCGTCGGTAAAATCCTGGGTAATCCCCGCCACTTTTACGCCCAGCCCCACTTTGGAACCGGCGAACATATCGGCAAATGATGCCGTACCGGACTTAAAGCCATAGGTGGCGGAGTTGGCGATGTTATTACCGATAACATCAAGGTTGGTGGCCGCAGCGTTCAGGCCGCTAACCGCTTGAGAAAAAGACATGACTGACTCCTGATAAGTGTAAGGGCTTAGATTATTTGCCGAACTTCGTCGAGTGTGGTGGTGCCGTAGGTACCCAGATCCAACAGGTTGCCGTTACTGCCCTTCGTCACGCCCTGTACCAGAGCGAATTGCAGCGGCTGCGCCACCAGTTGCGTCCCGCCATTGCTGGCGGTAATCGCAATGTTGTAAGAACCATTCGGTACCGTTGTTCCGTCCGTTTGCTTACCATCCCAGGTAAAGGTGTGTACCCCGGCTCGCAACTCACCGATCTCCAGCGTCCGTACCACCCGGCCATCTTTATCGGTAATGGTTGCCGTCACTTTGTCCGCAGGCTGTTGCAATTCCACGCCAAACGGCGTCGTGGACGTCACGGCCCCTTCTTCCGCGCCTTTACCCGCCAGAATTGTGGTGCCAGGCACCATAACGCCATGTCCAATCAGCGTGGTCGCCTGTAGGGACTGACTATTATCGATTTGCCCGGAAATAGCCCCCAGCGTCGTATTCAGTTTTTCAATGCCGCTCACGGTACTGATTTGCGCCAACTGCGTCGTTAACTCATTATTTTGTAATGGGTTAGTCGGGTCCTGGTTCTTCAATTGCGCGACCAGTAAGGTCAGGAAACTGCTTTGCAGATCGGCAGCGTTGCTTCCGGTCATCGATCCGCTGCCGGTCGTCGTTTTGACGCCCGTGTTGGTCGGGTCATTCATATTTACGGCAATAGACATACGCGCCTCCTTTACTGGCCTAATGTCAGCGTTTTAAGCATCATGCTTTTTACGGTATTCAGGACTTCGATATTTGCCTGATAGCTGCGCGAGGCTGACATCGTGTTAACCATTTCGCCGACCACATCGACGTTGGGCATTTTGACGTAACCATTAGCGTCCGCCAGCGGATTGCCTGGTTCATAAACCAGCTTTTCCGGTGCCTGACTTTCAATCACGCTGGCGACCTTTACCCCGCCAGTGGCTTGACCCGGCGCGGCGTCCACCTGAAAAACCACTTGTTTGGCGCGATAAGGCTGTCCGTCCGGGCCGGTGACGCTATCCGCATTCGCCAGGTTACTGGCCGCAACGTTCAACCGCTTGGACTGCGCGGCAAGCGCCGATCCGGCAATATCAAAAATGTTTAACAGCGCCACGAATTAGTTTCCTCCCTGTAGCACATTCATCATGCCTTTGAGTTGGCTACCCAGAACGGTAAGCCCCATCTGATATTTGAGACTGTTATCCGCAAACTGCGTACGTTCCCTGTCCATATCTACGGTGTTACCATCCAAAGAAGGCTGATCGGGTACGCGATAAAGCAGATCCACTGCGGGAGAAGAGACCGCCTGGGCGGGAATATGGTGAGAGGAAGTCAACGTTAACGCGACGCCGCCGGTTTCTTCCCGTCCACGCACCATCACCTTTTTTAACTCACTGGCAAAATCAATATCGCGCGCCTGATACCCCGGCGTATCGGCATTGGCGATATTCGCCGCTAATATTTCCTGACGTTGCGCGCGCAGATTTAGCGCTTCCTGCTGAAATCGTAAGGCGGCATCGAGCCTGTCGAGCATATCTCCTCCGCAAATGGCAAAATTCAGCCGACAGCTTAAATGCCTTCACGCGCGCGTTATCGCCGGAATAAACGCAAAATGCGTCGCTATTTATTGCGTTGATGCTTGCTTCACACGGGTAGAATCCTGTCATGACATCAACCAGGGGGAAGTACCATGCAAACGTTAAAACGAGGATTCGCCGTGGCGGCTTTGCTGTTCAGCCCCCTGACAATGGCGCAGGACATCAACGCCCAGCTGGCCACGTGGTTTTCCCAGCGTCTGGCTGGCTTCAGCGACGAGGTGGTTGTCACGCTCCGTTCATCGCCCAATCTGCTGCCGAGCTGCGAGCAGCCAGCCTTCAGCATGATGGGCAGCGCGAAGCTGTGGGGCAACGTCAATGTGGTGGCGCGCTGCGCCAATGAAAAACGTTATTTGCAGGTGAATGTGCAAGCGACCGGCAATTATGTCGCCGTTGACGCGCCCATCGCGCGCGGCGGAAAATTGACGCCGGCCAACGTCACGCTAAAACGTGGCAGGCTGGATCAGTTACCGCCGCGGACGGTACTGGATATCCGTCAGATTCAGGATGCCGTCAGTTTGCGCGATCTCGCTCCCGGGCAGCCGGTACAGCTTACGATGATACGTCAGGCCTGGCGCGTCAAAGCGGGGCAACGAGTACAGGTCATCGCCAATGGCGAGGGGTTCAGCGTCAATGCGGAAGGTCAGGCGATGAATAATGCCGCCGTCGCGCAAAATGCGCGCGTGCGCATGACATCGGGTCAAATCGTGAGTGGAACCGTCGATTCTGATGGGAATATTCTTATTAACCTATAATTGTGTAAAGATTTTGTCGCGGCTGCCGATGAGATATTCAACCATGATGGTAGCTGGCCGCTACAACGTAACCCTCGATGAGGATAAATAAATGAGCATTGACCGTACCTCACCTTTGAAACCCGTTAGCACTGTCCAGACGCGCGAAACCAGCGACACGCCGGTACAAAAAACACGTCAGGAAAAAACGTCCGCCGCGACGAGCGCCAGCGTAACGTTAAGCGACGCGCAAGCGAAGCTCATGCAGCCAGGCGTCAGCGACATTAATATGGAACGCGTCGAAGCATTAAAAACGGCTATCCGTAACGGTGAGTTAAAAATGGATACGGGAAAAATAGCAGACTCGCTCATTCGCGAGGCGCAGAGCTACTTACAGAGTAAATAAGCGTATGACTCGTTTGTCAGAAATACTTGACCAGATGACCACCGTCCTGAATGACCTGAAGACGGTGATGGACGCCGAGCAACAACAGCTTTCCGTAGGCCAGATTAACGGCAGCCAGCTACAGCGTATTACAGAAGAAAAAAGCTCGTTGCTGGCGACGCTGGATTATCTGGAACAACAGCGCCGTCTGGAGCAGAATGCGCAGCGTAGCGCAAACGATGACATTGCAGAGCGCTGGCAGGCGATTACCGAAAAAACGCAGCATCTTCGCGACCTCAACCAGCACAACGGCTGGCTGCTGGAAGGGCAAATCGAGCGTAATCAACAGGCGCTGGAGGTGCTGAAACCTCACCAGGAGCCGACCTTGTACGGGGCTGACGGTCAGACTTCCGTCTCTCACCGCGGCGGTAAAAAAATTTCTATCTAATCATTGCCGGATGGCGACGTTGCGCCTTTCCGGCCTGAATGCCTTGTAGGCCTGATAGCACAGCGCTATCAGGCACTGAATTTACGCCGTCCGGCGAACAAACTCTTTCACTTTAAAGCCCAACACGGCAAGCGCGGCGAAATAGGCCGCGATACCCGCAATCACTACCGCCATCAAACGTAGCAAACGCCATAACATCGACCCTTGCGACCACTCCGGCATAATATGCAACACGCCGAACAATACGGCAGCCATCACCAGTACGGAAATGATCAGACGCATCAGGAACCACATCCAGCCCGGTTGTGGCGTAAAGATATTCTGTTTGCGCAGTTGCCAGTACAGCAGCGACGCATTGAGACATGCCGCCAGACCAATAGAGAGCGACAGCCCGGCGTGTTTCAGCGGTCCAATAAACGCCAGGTTCATTAACTGCGTCATGATTAACGTCACGATGGCGATTTTCACCGGCGTTTTAATATCCTGGCGAGAATAGAAGCCCGGAGCCAGCACTTTTACGACGATCAAGCCAATCAGCCCCACCGAATAGGCGATTAACGCCCGCTGCGTCATTGCCGCATCAAAGGCGGTGAATTTACCGTACTGAAACAGCGAGACCGTCAGCGGCTTCGCCAGAATGCCTAACGCTACCGCGCTCGGCAACGCCAGTAAAAAGCACAAACGCAGCCCCCAGTCCATCAGGCGGCAGTACTCATCATGATTGCCGCTGGCAAAGCTTTTCGACAATGACGGCAACAGGATGGTCCCCAACGCCACGCCCAGCACGCCGGACGGGAACTCCATCAACCGATCGGCATAGTACATCCATGAGACCGAGCCGGAGGCCAGAAACGAGGCGAAAATGGTATTGATGATAAGGGAGATCTGACTGACGGAAACGCCCAAAATCGCCGGCCCCATCTGTTTGACCACCCGCATCGCCCCAGTGTCGCGAAAGTTAATGCGCGGCAGCACCAGCATACCGATCTTTTTCAAATACGGAAGTTGATACACCAGTTGCAGCACGCCGCCGACGGTGACTGCCCAGGCTAACGCCAGCACCGGCGGATTAAAGTATGGCGCGGCGAATAATGCAAAACCGATCATGCTGATATTAAGAAATGTCGGCGCAAAAGCAGGAATAGAGAAGCGATTCCAGGTGTTGAGAATGGCGCCAACCAGTGAAGCCAGCGAGATCAGCAGAATATAGGGAAACGTAATCCGCAGCAGTTGCGTCGTCAGCGCGAATTTATCCGCAGTATCGGCAAAACCCGGCGCGGTTACCATAATCACCCACGGGGCGGCCAGCATACCGGCCACCGTCACGACGGCCAATGCCAGCGTCAACAGGCCGGAAACGTAAGCGACAAAGATCCGCGTCGCTTCTTCACCCTGCTTGCTCTTATATTCCGCCAGGATAGGCACAAAGGCCTGAGAAAAAGCGCCTTCGGCAAAGATCCGGCGTAGTAAATTAGGGAGTTTAAACGCCACAAAAAAGGCGTCGGTCGCCATCCCTGCGCCAAAAATTCTGGCGACAATCGCATCACGGGCAAAGCCCAACACGCGTGAAAACATAGTCATCGAGCTGACGGCAGCCAGCGATTTCAATAAATTCATTTCTTTTGTATTCCAGACCCTGGCGTAAAACTCCTGCATGGCTGATCCATCGACCGGATAACGCAACTTCTGCCGTATCCGGCTGTATCACCGCGCCTGACGGCGACGTTAAAACGTCTTATCAGGCCTTACAGACTCCCTACGGTTTGCCATTATTCACTGTGAAAAGAGGTATTATGTAGAGTGGGCATATATACCCGCCATACTTCGAGCTGCATGTGCGTTAGCTTTTCTGCAACTCGAATTATTGAGGGTATAGTACCTGGATTACGATGAATTACTACCGCCAGATGTTACAGAGGGTTATTCGCTGATGGCGTCCCGCCACAGCGCCTCCACGACGCGCTGGGCCAAAATCGCCTGTTCCCCCGCCGTTTCCGGAACCGTCTGATTTTGTACGCAGTCAATGAAATGCCGCGCGCATCCGACAAAACCACGCTGCTCAAGCGTCGTTTGCCAACCCGGAATGGGTTTGATGAGAATACCCTGCCCGCGCTCTTCGCGCCATTCACGCATATCCGTCACGTCATACAACCCGCCGTCGGTGACGGCCTGGACCGATTCACGCTGACTTCCGGCGCGCCGGTGCATACTGGTGGTAATTTGTAGTTTGTCGGCGGAAAAATGATGTTCCGCATAGCACATTTCGCCGGACTCGCTGGTGAGCAACGTGCCGCTGGCAAGGCGCGCCTCGCCGCCCGCCAGCCACAGAGCGGTATCCACGACATGCAGATAGTCATCGAGCAAAGTAAAACGTAAGTCGTGCGGCCCGATGCTATCGGTACGATGTTTATCCATACGCAGTGACGCCGCAGTACCGAGGCGCGTCTTCAGTTCGCGGTACAGCGGCGCGAAACGGCGATTAAAGCCAACCATCAGCGTCAATTTTTTTTGCGCCGCCAGCGCCACCAGCCGTTCGGCATCACGTAGATTTTCCGCCAGCGGTTTATCCACGCAGACATGGACGCCGGCATTGAGAAGTTCGCTGACCACGGCATAATGGCTTGCGGTACTGGAGTGGACGAAGACCGCATCGCAGCCGGACGCTAAATTCGCCAGCGAATCCACATACGGTATGCGCCAGCTTTCGCAGATACGTAAGGCTTTATCCCGCGAAGGAGACCAGGCGCCCTGTAGCGTCCATCCGGCGGTGTTGGTTAATACCGGCAGCCAGGCCTTCTGCGCAATACCGCCTAATCCGACAATGCCAATCCGTAATGTTCTCACATTACTCTCCCAGGTGAGCTAACAAAGAATCCAGCCGCTGCTTTAACTCCGCCACTTCGCTTTCCAGCGCTTCGACGCGCGACTGAAGATCGCCCGACGCACTTTCCGGCGCAGACGTCTGGAGAGACAGTTCATCGACGTCGCCGCAAAAAAGGTGCATATAACGGCTTTCGCGCTTACCCGGTTCACGCGCCAGACGGACGACATACGGGCCGTCCTCACGACTGGCAAGCCGTTCCAGCGTGGATTCAACTTCCGCCATATCGCTGAATTCATGCATCCGCGACGCCCGACTACGCAACTCGCCGGGCGTTTGCGCGCCGCGCAGCAGCAGCGTAGTGACAAGCGCCACTTCCGCCGCGCTAAGTTTCAGATCGCCAAATTCGGAATTACAGAAACGCTGTTCATATTTGGTGACGCGATTGCCAAACCCGCTGACCGTACGCAAAAAGTGGCGTTTCACCAGGTTATCGAGCTGTTCTTGTACCTCTTGTTCCGTCAGGTTCATCACCGGTTCACGGTTGGTTTTCTGATTACAGGCTGTCACCACCCCGTTGACGGAAAGCGGATACTGTTCCGGCGTTGTCACCTGCTTTTCCAGCAGACAGCCAATCACTCGCGCTTCAGTGGCAGTTAATTCATATTTCATCGTTTTCTCCCTTTGCCTCTCATTCCGTAAGCCGCTCAACGCCCCGGCGTCCATAACGGCGTGGTTAACGCCGTCAGGACATGGTCGCGCCATTGTCCATCAATCAACAGGTAATCTTTCGCATAGCCTTCTTTTTCAAAGCCAAGCCGCGCCAGCAACGCGCCGCTACGTTTGTTGTGCGGCATATAGTTCGCCATGATACGGTGGATATGCTGAGTGCGCTGCATATAGCGAATCGCAGCGGTTAAGGCTTCAAACATCAGCCCTTGCCCCTGCCACTTCTGCGCAATGGAATAGCCCAGATAACAGGCATGAAAAGAACCGCGCACCACATTGGAAAAATTCGCCACGCCGATAATTTCTTTTTCTTCCGGATCAAGTAGCGCGAAATAGAAGGCGGAGCCCTGTTTGTGAAATTCACCGATCATTCCCAGACGCGCCTGCCATCCTGAAGGATAACAATGACTTTCATCACGGACCGGTTCCCAGGGTTTTAAAAAATGACGATTTTCCGCGTAATAATCGGCCAGACGCCAGGCATCACGCTCATGCACTAAACGTACCACCAGACGATCGGTGGTTAAGCGCACTTTTGGCACGTTACTACGATAGCCAAACATTCTATACCTACTCCTTCCTGTAACGTCTTCAGCACGCCAGTAACATTACTATACCTGCGCAACCAGGCTCTGTGAAAAGCGCAAATCGTCATTTTTTGAATTGCTGCCACTTTTTGATGAAAACTCTCGATTAAAAAGGACTTTTGATAAAAAAATATTGTCCCGCTAACGGTAGGAAAAAACGAAACGCCGCCGCAGAATAGAAGACGCTCATCTTTTATTTCCCGGGAGGGGAAATGTCGCGCGTCTCGCAGGCGAGGAACCTGGGTAAATATTTTCTTCTCATCGATAACATGTTGGTGGTGCTGGGTTTTTTCGTCGTCTTCCCGCTCATCTCTATTCGCTTTGTCGATCAAATGGGGTGGGCTGCCGTAATGGTAGGGATCGCGCTCGGCCTGCGTCAGTTTATTCAACAAGGTCTGGGCATTTTTGGCGGCGCCATCGCCGATCGCTTTGGCGCGAAACCGATGATTGTCACCGGTATGCTGATGCGCGCCGCAGGCTTTGCCACCATGGGTATCGCGCATGAGCCCTGGCTCTTGTGGTTTTCCTGCTTTCTTTCCGGTCTCGGCGGTACGCTTTTCGACCCGCCGCGTTCAGCGCTGGTGGTCAAATTAATTCGTCCGGAGCAACGGGGCCGCTTCTTCTCTCTGTTGATGATGCAGGACAGCGCGGGCGCGGTGATTGGCGCGCTGCTGGGAAGCTGGTTGCTACAATACGATTTTCGCCTGGTCTGCGCGACGGGCGCTATTTTGTTCATATTATGCGCCCTTTTCAACGCATGGCTGCTTCCGGCCTGGAAGCTATCAACGGTCAGAACGCCGGTGCGTGAAGGAATGCGCCGCGTCATGAGCGATAAAAGGTTTGTCACCTACGTGCTGACGCTGGCGGGCTACTATATGCTGGCGGTACAGGTCATGTTAATGTTGCCGATTATGGTAAACGATATCGCCGGTTCGCCTGCTGCCGTGAAATGGATGTACGCTATAGAGGCGTGTCTCTCGCTGACGTTGCTCTACCCGATTGCCCGCTGGAGCGAAAAGCGTTTTCGGCTGGAGCATCGGCTGATGGCCGGTTTGCTCGTCATGTCGCTGAGCATGCTCCCCATCGGGATGGTGGGCAATTTACAGCAGCTTTTTACGCTTATTTGCGCTTTCTACATCGGCTCGGTTATCGCCGAACCGGCGCGCGAAACGCTCAGCGCGTCGCTCGCGGACGCGAGGGCGCGGGGAAGCTATATGGGCTTTAGCCGTCTGGGATTAGCCATTGGCGGCGCGATTGGTTATATCGGCGGCGGCTGGTTGTTTGATATGGGTAAAGCGTTTGCGCAGCCTGAACTACCGTGGATGATGCTCGGTATTATCGGTTTCATCACCTTTTTGGCTTTAGGCTGGCAATTTAGTCATAAACGCACGCCGCGCCGGATGCTGGAACCCGGCGCCTGATTTGATACCTGTCGCTATCTCCTCCATACTGGTCAGATACCGACAGTCAAATGGAGGAGAAACGTGAAGCTTTATATTTACGATCATTGCCCTTTCTGCGTTAAAGCCCGCATGATTTTCGGCCTGAAGAACATCCCCGTTGAACTTAACGTGTTACAAAATGACGACGAGGCGACGCCCACCCGGATGATTGGTCAAAAGATGGTGCCCATCCTGCAAAAAGATGATAGTCGCTACCTTCCTGAAAGTATGGATATTGTACATTATGTCGACAACCTCGACGGCAAACCGCTGTTAACCGGGAAACGCAATCCAGCCATTGAAGAGTGGTTGCGCAAAGTTAACGGTTACGTTAATCAGCTACTGCTGCCGCGATTTGCAAAATCCGCTTTCGATGAATTTTCTACCCCTGCGGCGCGCCAGTATTTTATCCGCAAAAAAGAAGCCTCATCTGGCAGTTTTGACAACCATCTTGCGCACTCTGCCGGACTGATTAAAAAGATCGGCGATGATTTACGTTTGCTGGATAAACTCATCGTACAGCCCAACGCCGTTAACGGCGAATTATCGGAAGATGATATTCATCTGTTTCCGCTTCTGCGTAATCTGACGCTGGTCGCCGGTATTCACTGGCCGACAAAAGTCGCGGACTATCGCGATAATATGGCAAAGCAGACGCAAATTAATTTACTCTCCTCAATGGCTATCTAACGCCCGCCAGGCGGCAACCCTTTCTTGCCGCCTTTTTCAGCTTTTTCTAGTGGCGCCATGTCCGCTGGCGCGACATACTGCTTTGTGTCAAGATTAGGGCACAGGCAACATGCTAAGGAACGCCATGAAAAAGTTTTTTTTTGCCGCTGCGCTGGTAGTTAGCGGCCTGTTAGTGGGTTGTAATCAACTTACGCAATACACCATTAGCGAACAAGAAATCAATCAAGCGCTTGAAAAACGGAATAATTTCTCAAAAGATATTGGTCTGCCCGGCATTGCCGACGCGCATATCGTATTGACTAATCTTGCCAGCCAGATTGGTCGGGAAGAGCCTAATAAAGTCACCCTTACTGGCGATGCCAGGCTGGATATGAATTCCCTGTTTGGCAGTCAAAAAGCGGCGATGAAACTCAAGCTAAAAGCCCTGCCGGTCTTTGATAAAGAAAAAGGCGCCATCTATCTTCAGGAGATGGAAGTAGTAGACGCCACCGTGACGCCGGAGAAAATGCAATCGGTGCTACAAACGCTCCTGCCTTATTTAAATCAGTCTTTACGTAGCTACTTTAACCAGCGGCCCGCTTACGTGTTGCGTGAGGACAGCAGTAAAGGCGAAGCGTTAGCGAAGAAACTCGCGAAAGGCATTGAAGTTAAACCTGGTGAAATCGTTATTCCTTTCACCAATTGATTTCGGAGGGCGCGCTCGCGCCCTTTTTTTACGTGCAAACGAAAACGTTTCCGCTTATCCTTTGTTTCCGGCAAAAAGACTATTCCTCAGCCGGAGCTTATTAATGACTGCACCATCCCAGGTTTTAAAGATCCGCCGCCCGGACGACTGGCACGTTCACCTTCGCGATGGCGACATGTTAAAAACGGTCGTACCCTATACCAGCGAAATTTATGGTCGCGCTATCGTGATGCCGAACCTGGCGTCCCCCATCACGACCGTTGATGCAGCGATCGCCTACCGCCAGCGTATTCTCGATGCGGTGCCCGCCGGGCATGATTTCACGCCGTTAATGACCTGCTATTTAACGGATTCGCTCGATGCCGATGAACTGGAGCGTGGTTTCCATGAAGGCGTATTTACTGCGGCTAAGCTTTACCCGGCCAATGCCACCACTAACTCCAGTCATGGCGTAACGTCAGTCGACGCTATCATGCCGGTACTGGAGCGGATGGAAAAACTCGGAATGCCATTGCTGGTCCACGGTGAGGTGACCCATGCGGATGTTGATATCTTCGATCGCGAAGCGCGTTTTATCGACACCGTAATGGAACCGCTACGCCAGCGTCTGACCGCGCTTAAAGTGGTCTTTGAGCACATCACGACCAAAGATGCCGCGCAGTATGTACGTGACGGCAACGACTACCTGGCGGCTACCATTACGCCTCAACATTTAATGTTTAACCGTAATGATATGCTGGTCGGCGGCATTCGTCCTCACCTGTACTGTCTGCCGATTCTGAAACGCAATATTCACCAACAGGCGTTACGCGAACTGGTTGCCAGTGGTTTTACGCGCGCCTTCCTGGGGACGGATTCAGCGCCGCATTCACGTCATCGTAAAGAGACCAGTTGCGGCTGCGCCGGTTGTTTCAACGCCCCCTCCGCCCTTGGCAGTTATGCCGCCGTGTTTGAGGAAATGAACGCGCTGGCGCACTTTGAAGCGTTCTGTTCACTGAATGGCCCGCAATTCTATGGCCTGCCGGTGAATACGGGGTGGGTGGAACTGGTTCGCGATGAACAACAGGTACCGGAAAATATCGCGCTGGCTGATGATTCGCTGGTGCCTTTTTTAGCGGGTGAAACAGTACGCTGGTCAGTAAAAAAATAAAAAATGCGCTTACCTGTTGCTATATATTGGATTTAACTGTATATATATCCAGTATATTCAACAGGGGGCCATTATGCGTATTGAAGTCACTATAGCCAAAACGTCACCTCTGCCTGCCGGTGCGATTGATGCGCTGGCGGGCGAACTCTCCCGCCGTATTAGCCATCATTTTCCTGAGAATTTGGGTAACGTCACCGTGCGTTACGCTACCGCCAACAACTTGTCCGTCATTGGCGCATCAAAAGAGGACAAAGAACGCATTAGCGAGATTCTCCAGGAGACCTGGGAGAGCGCTGATGACTGGTTCATCAATGAATAAAAAATGATATGCAGTGATGTATGTTTGCCGGGTCGCCCCGGCTTTTTTATTTGCGCAACTGATGAATATTTCGCCTGACCGTCAAAATAATTGCACAACATCCTAAAAAAATATGAATGAACTGCCGCTTTATTGTTCATATAATTCTTAAAAAGAGAAATTTATCCTCCGGTCTCTTTAAAAACGCAGTGAATAGCCTTATTAATTGGTATACTGAAGTTGCTTCAGAAGAAAAACACGCATTGAACCTCGAGAACCGTTGTCTTATAACACGTACCAGGGGGGCATGATGGAAAAGAATAATGAAGTCATTCAGACCCATCCGCTTGTAGGATGGGACATCAGCACCGTCGATAGCTATGATGCGCTGATGCTGCGTTTACACTACCAGACCCCAAATCGTCCGGAACCGGAAGGGACTGAAGTTGGTCAAACGCTCTGGTTAACAACAGATGTAGCCAGGCAATTTATTTCAATATTAGAAGCCGGCATCGCCAAAATAGAATCAGGCGATTACCAGGAAAACGAGTATCGTCGCCATTAGCGTGACGCGCTCCCCCTCTCTCAGGCACCGTAAGGTGCCTCACTTATTTCTGGCTTGTATATCTCAGCGCAGTTATTTACCCTGAAATCATCGCGATAGCAGAGAGAAGCTGATGAAATACGACCTTATTATTATCGGCAGCGGTTCGGTTGGCGCCGCCGCTGGTTATTACGCCACCCGCGCCGGGCTAAAGGTCCTGATGACCGATGCGCATATGCCGCCTCATCAACAGGGCAGCCACCACGGCGATACCCGTCTTATCCGCCACGCTTATGGTGAAGGCGAAAAATATGTCCCACTGGTGCTTCGCGCCCAGGCACTTTGGGATGAACTCTCCACACACAATGAAGAGCCTATTTTTGTCCGCTCCGGCGTCGTTAACCTCGGCCCGGCCGATTCCGCTTTCTTAGCCAACGTCGCACGAAGCGCGCAACAGTGGCAATTGAACGTCGAGCGCCTGGACGCGACGGCCCTCATGACGCGCTGGCCGGAAATTCGCGTGCCCGAAAATTATATCGGGCTGTTTGAAGCTGACTCCGGTTTCCTGCGCAGCGAATTAGCCATTACCACATGGCTTCGTCTGGCCCGAGAAGCAGGCTGCGCACAGCTATTTAACAGCCCGGTAAGCCATATTCACCATGATGATAACGGTGTGACGATAGAGACGAGTGAAGGCAGCTACCACGCCAGCAAGGCGCTAATTAGCGCGGGCACCTGGGTCAAAGCGCTGGTACCGGAGCTGCCCGTTCAGCCCGTACGTAAAGTTTTTGCCTGGTTTAAGGCGGATGGACGTTACAGCACTAAAAACCGCTTTCCGGCCTTTACCGGCGAAATGCCCAACGGCGATCAATATTACGGCTTCCCGGCGGAAAACGACGAGTTAAAAATCGGCAAACACAATGGCGGACAGCTAATACAGGCTCCGGAAGAGCGCAAGCCCTTTGCCGCCGTTGCCAGCGATGGCGCGGAAGCATTTCCTTTCCTGCGTAACGTACTGCCGGGTATCGGCGGTTGTTTACATGGGGCGGCATGTACCTATGATAATTCGCCGGACGAGGATTTTATTATCGATACGCTGCCTGGCCATGAGAACACGCTTGTCATCACTGGACTCAGCGGACATGGTTTTAAATTCGCCCCGGTGTTAGGAGAAATCGCTGCGGATTTTGCGTTGGGAAAAACGCCCTCCTTTGATCTGACGCCGTTCCGGCTTTCCCGTTTTAGCCAATAATTTGTCGGCCCCGTAAAGGGGCTGTTTATTAAGGTAAGCTATGCGTCGTCTCTTTCATTTTCTGATGAATAATATTCGCGAACATTTCATGCTTTACGTTATTCTTTGGTCGCTGCTGGCGGTGATGGATATTGTTTATCTCCTTTTCTTCTGATTGCTTTTCATTGACGTTAACTGACACTTCCTGAAAATTCCTCACTTTTTATTTCATAACGTTGAAGCACGACAATAATGCTAGTTCCTGCCGTTGCGCGGTTACAGGAGTGAAATATCTCGAAACTTCTGAAGCTGAACCGCAAACAACATCAAAATTATTGAAATAAAAATAAATATCATTCAAATTCTTATTTATAAGTTGCATTCGACGCTTTTCCACGCCATTTTCATTCTCTCGTGAAATATTCATTGGTGTGTTTATGCAATTTAAAAATACTCCACAGCGTTATGGCGTGGTTTCCGCCGCGCTCCACTGGCTGACCGCCCTGGTGGTCTATGGCATGTTTGCGTTGGGTTTATGGATGGTCACGCTCAGTTATTACGACGGCTGGTATCACCAGGCGCCGGAAATACATAAAAGTATTGGCATGTTACTGATGATGGCGCTGATCGTGCGTATTATCTGGCGGCTTTATTCGCCACCGCCCGTTGCGTTGACCAGCTATTCCCGTTTAACGCGCGCTGGCGCCGCCGCGGGTCATCTCCTCCTGTATCTCCTGCTCTTTGCGATAATCATTAGCGGCTACCTGATTTCCACCGCCGACGGTAAACCGATTAGCGTCTTTGGCTGGTTTGAGATTCCGGCCACGCTTACGGACGCGGGCGCGCAGGCTGACATCGCCGGAACGCTGCATCTGTGGTTTGCCTGGTCGCTGGTCATTATCTCGCTCTCGCATGGGGTTATGGCGCTAAAACACCATTTCATCGATAAAGACGACACACTGAAACGTATGACAGGAATGTCGTCATCTGACTATGGAGCTCAAAAATGAAAAAGAACCTGCTGGGATTCACCCTCGCATCCTTGTTATTCACGACCGGTTCCGCCGTGGCGGCGGAGTATAAAATTGATAAAGAAGGCCAACATGCGTTCGTCAATTTCCGCATTCAGCATCTGGGCTACAGCTGGCTATACGGCACCTTTAAAGATTTCGACGGCACGTTCACTTTTGACGAAAAAAATCCGTCGGCCGACAAAGTGAACGTGACCATTAACACCAATAGCGTCGACACTAACCATGCCGAACGTGACAAACACCTGCGTAGCGCGGAATTTCTTAATGTTGCGAAATTCCCGCAGGCAACCTTCACCTCTACCAGCGTGAAAAAAGAGGGCGATGAACTGGATATTACCGGCAATCTGACGCTCAATGGCGTGACTAAACCGGTGACGCTGGAAGCGAAGCTGATGGGCCAGGGCGACGATCCGTGGGGCGGTAAGCGCGCGGGCTTTGAGGCCGAAGGAAAAATTAAGCTGAAGGATTTCAATATAACTACCGATCTCGGCCCGGCCTCACAAGAGGTTGAGCTTATCATCTCAGTAGAAGGCGTTCAGCAGAAGTAACGCCTGGCGAAATGCCGGATAGCGGCCTTTACGCTGCTATCCGGCAAGATATTACTCAGCCGGATCGGGAATGCTCAGTTTGCTATTAAGCCGACCACGAGATTTATTAAAAATTTTGTTGCCGTTCTCGCGACCCGCACGACGTCGGCGCTGTTCTTCCTCCGGCAAGGCCAACTCTTCACAGCATTGTTCACTACAGCAGCCGTTAAATTTACTGGCGCACTGCGGACACTGGATAAACAGCAGATGGCAACCGTCGTTTTTGCAGTTGGTATGGCTATCGCAGGGCGCGCCGCACTGATGGCAATGCGCGATAACCTCATCCGAGATTCGTTCGCCCATTCGCTCATCAAATACAAAATTTTTGCCGATAAAGCGAACGGGAAGCCCCTGCTCGCGCGCGCGACGGGCGTACTCAATGATGCCACCCTCAATATGCCAGACTTTATTGAAACCGTTGTGTTTCATCCAGGCGCTGGCTTTCTCACAACGAATACCGCCGGTACAGTACATCACTATCTTTTTATCTGCATGTTCCCGCAGCATTTCAACCGCTTTTGGCAACTGTTCACGAAACGTATCCGCCGGGATTTCCAGAGCATTTTCGAAATGGCCAACTTCATACTCATAGTGGTTGCGCATATCAATAAAGACCGCGTCAGGATCGTCCAGCATCGCATTCACATCTGCCGCCTTCAGATAATCGCCGACATTACTGGCGTCAAAACTCGGATCGTCAATACCGTCAGCAACGATACGGTCGCGAACTTTCATACGCAGCACCCAAAATGACTTTCCGTCATCCTCCAGCGCGATATTTAAACGCACCCCGTCCAGCGCGGGGTCGAACGTATAAAGCTGTTGACGAAAGGTCTCGACCTTGCTTTGCGGCACGCTGATTTGCGCATTGATGCCCTCATGCGCCAGGTAAACGCGACCAAAAACGTCCAACGCCGTAAACACCTGATACAACGCGTCCCGCGTCTGTTGCGGCGAGGCGATAGTGAAATATTTATAAAAAGAAATTGTCGTACGCGGCTCGCTTTCCGCCAGCATTTTGGCTTTCAGCTCGTCATTAGAGATGCGGTTGTGTAACACTGGCATGGTGTACGTATCCTGCAATCAGCAAAAAATAAAGTGGGCAGGCATGATAAGGCAAGTCTCGCCAATTTACATCCACACATTTTGCGCTACATTTCCTGCTTTACACTAAATAATTAACAACAATTGTCGATTTAATCGCCACTCTCCTGCTACATATTTTTGCTCAACGCAAAAAGATGCGAGAATACGGGGAATTGTTCGTTGAAAGACAGGATAGAAATGACGAAGTTGCCTAAGTTCTCCGTGGCCTTACTGCACCCGCGCTATTGGTTAACCTGGTTGGGTATAGGCGCGCTTTGGTTGGTCGTGCAACTCCCCTACCCGGTCATCTATAAATTGGGTTGCGCATTGGGCCACCTGGCGCGACGCGTAATGAAACGCCGCGCGAAAATCGCCTATCGCAACCTTGAATTATGCTTTCCGGAAATGAGCGCGCAGGAACGCCACACCATGGTGGTCAAAAACTTTGAATCCGTCGGTATGGGCGTGATGGAAACCGGCATGGCCTGGTTCTGGCCCGATCGGCGAGTGAACCGCTGGATGGAAGCGAGCGGTCTGGAGCATATCCGTGAAGTTAAGGCGCAGGGGCTGGGGTTCATTCTGGTAGGAATACATTTTCTTACCCTTGAGTTTGGCGCCCGCATGTTTGGTATGCATAACCCGGGTATCGGAGTTTATCGCCCGAATGATAATCCGTTGCTCGACTGGTTACAGACCTGGGGACGCTTACGCTCCAATAAATCGATGTTGGATCGCAAAGATCTGAAAGGCATGGTTAAGGCATTGAAAAGCGGCGAATTGATCTGGTATGCGCCGGATCACGATTACGGCCCGCGCGCCAGCGTTTTTGTACCATTATTCGCTGTCGACCAGGCTGCCACGACCTCCGGTACCTGGATGCTCGCGCGCATGTCTAAAGCCTGTATTATCCCCTTCGTGCCTCGCCGTAAACCCGATGGAAAAGGCTACGAACTGATCATTCTTCCTGCGGAATATTCGCCTCCGCTGGAGAACGCAGAAGCGACTGCCGCATGGATGAATAAGATTGTTGAGCAGTGCATTATGATGGCGCCAGAGCAGTATATGTGGTTGCATCGCCGCTTTAAAACTCGCCCTGAAGGCGTACCGTCGCGCTATTGACAGGATTGCAGCCGTCAGGCTGCAATTTTTCCCCTCTTTTAGCTTTAAAAGCTCCCCACATTGCGAGGCTGGTAAGGTCGGCGCATAATTATAATTAGTACGCTCATAATTAAATTGATGATAGCGCAAACCGCGCATCATACTGTGGAACGCTATGTCACCCTCTGATGTCCCCATAAACTGGAAACGCAATCTAACCGTTACCTGGCTGGGCTGTTTTTTAACCGGCGCGGCATTCAGCCTGGTCATGCCTTTTCTCCCTCTCTACGTTGAGCAACTCGGCGTAACAGGCCATAGCGCGCTCAACATGTGGTCCGGGCTGGTCTTTAGTATTACGTTCCTCTTTTCAGCTATTGCTTCCCCTTTTTGGGGCGGCCTGGCGGATCGTAAAGGGCGTAAGATCATGCTGTTGCGTTCCGCTCTCGGCATGGCCATTGTGATGCTGTTAATGGGCATGGCGCAAAATATCTGGCAATTTCTGATCCTCCGCGCGTTATTAGGCCTGCTGGGCGGATTTATTCCCAACGCCAATGCGCTCATCGCCACTCAGGTGCCGCGCCATAAAAGCGGCTGGGCGTTAGGGACGCTCTCTACTGGCGGCGTCAGCGGCGCTCTGCTTGGCCCACTTGCGGGCGGTCTGCTCGCCGACCATTACGGCCTTCGCCCGGTCTTTTTTATTACCGCCAGCGTTTTGTTTATCTGTTTTCTGCTCACCTTCTTTTTTATTCGCGAGAATTTCCTGCCGGTGAGCAAAAAAGAGATGCTTCACGTTCGGGAAGTGGTCGCCTCGTTAAAAAATCCCCGCCTGGTGTTAAGCCTGTTTGTCACCACGCTGATTATTCAGGTGGCGACGGGGTCTATTGCGCCCATCCTGACGCTCTATGTGCGCGAACTCGCGGGAAATGTCAGTAATATTGCATTCATTAGCGGGATGATAGCGTCCGTTCCCGGCGTGGCGGCATTACTTAGCGCCCCCCGGCTCGGCAAGCTCGGCGACAGAATTGGCCCGGAAAAGATCCTTATCGTCGCGCTGATTATTTCCGTACTGCTGCTGATTCCAATGTCTTTTGTGCAAACGCCGTGGCAGCTCGCGCTATTGCGGTTTCTGCTTGGCGCGGCGGATGGCGCGCTGCTGCCAGCCGTTCAAACTCTGCTGGTTTACAACTCTACCAACCAGATAGCCGGGCGCATATTCAGTTACAACCAATCTTTCCGCGATATCGGCAACGTCACCGGCCCTCTCATGGGCGCCGCAATTTCCGCGAGCTATGGCTTCCGCGCCGTATTCTGCGTCACGGCAGGCGTGGTGTTGTTCAATGCCATCTATTCATGGAACAGCTTACGACGGCGCAGACTGGCAATAGAATGATTTTTGCGCTTTCATACTTGCAATATCACAGAATCAGCTATTCTTTCCCTAAATACCTCGTCAAATCAAAGGGAGACACTGATGACCATGTATGCCACGCTGGAAGAAGCTATCGATGCAGCCCGGGAAGAATTTCTGGCTGACCATCCAGGCCTCGAACAAGATGAAGCGAATGTGCAGCAGTTCAACGTTCAGAAATATGTACTGCAGGATGGGGACATCATGTGGCAGGTCGAATTTTTCGCCGATGAAGGTGCAGATGGCGAATGTCTGCCGATGCTGAGTGGTGAAGCCGCGCAGAGCGTGTTTGACGGCGATTATGATGAGATAGAGATCCGCCAGGAATGGCAGGAAGAGAATACTTTGCATGAATGGGATGAAGGGGAATTCCAGCTTGAACCCCCGCTTGATACCGAGGAAGGCCGTACTGCGGCAGACGAATGGGATGAGCGTTAATTACTCATAAGGCCCGTGGTGAATATCGAGCGGCAGTAGCAGTGTATCGAAGATCAGTGAGAAGGGCAGATCGAGGATAGTGATATAGCGCCATGCGGAATCACGCATATCCCACTGCACGCCAGGGTAATACTGGTTGCCGTGTCCTTGTGGGAGTGTTAGAAATTCTGTGTCATTCCAGTAATATACAATCAAAAAGGAATGACACATGTCCCAGCCCTTCGATTTCGATAAAGCGCTTAAGGCAC
>NZ_JBGDVI010000023.1:0-77516 GCF_046551895.1 Salmonella sp. SAL03688 | reverse complement strand
CGGCCCAGCGGGTCGTAGAGATACCTCCCCTCCGCCAGGACGGAGTTGTGCTGTGTGCGCACATAGTGGACCAGCCGGTGCTGGTTATCGTATTCGTACCGGTGTGTACGTTCGTCGTTCATCCGTATCACCACCCCTTCCGGGATGCGGTCCGTTTTCTCCGTCAGCCTGCCGTATTTGTCGTAGCGGTACAGGTACTGCATATCTTCCGTGATGCGGTTATCCGCCCATACCCTGCTGCTGCTCTCAGGGTAAAACTCCGGGTCCGGCAGGCGGTTTCCCGCCGGGTCCGTGGCATACGGGAGGGTGATGTCCAGATTCTCGGCGCTGGTATGCACCCCGGTCAGGCGCCCGCTCCCGCTGTAGCGGTACTCCCTCGTCTGCTGCGGTCCGCTGATGCGTACCAGCCTGCCCCCCTCATCGTAACCGTACTCCCGGTTTAGCTGCGGCTGCGTCAGGTGCTGGCTCTGAAGTTGCCCGGTAAGGTTATACGTGGTGCTCTGTTCGTAAGCGTCCGTGCCTGAACCGAACCGCCGCAACACCTCACGGTGCAGCCTGTCACGCGTGTATTCCACCAGCGGCATATCCCCCAGCTTCATTCCCGCCAGATAACCACTCCCGTAGGTCAGCCACTCCACCGGCGGCAGGTTATCCGGCTTAAACCGGTTCGCCAGCCCCTGCTCACTGTACCCCTGTAGTGTCTCATGCTGCCATAACAGTTCATCCGTCTGCGGGTCCGTTACCGTCTGCCGCTCGCGGATAAGACGGCCTTTATTATCGTAGCCGTAATACACCGCCACACGCTGCCCTTCGCTGAGGTGACTCAGCTCTGTCAGCCACCCGTGTTCGTCATACTGCCAGCGTTCAGCCTCCAGGCCGTTGACTGTGCGGTGCGTCAGCCGGTCTGACGCATCGTAGTGCCAGTGTGTGACCAGGTTCTCATCTTCACTCTGTGTGAGTTTTCCCGTCAGGTCGTAACCGTACCGCTGCACCCGTCCGTCAAAGCCCGTCTGTTGTGTCAGGCGGTCCAGCGTATCCCAGGTAAATGCGCTGTGGCTGCCGTTCTCGTTGGTCAGTTGCGTTACCCGGCCCGCAGCATCATATTCCATCCGCCGCGTCAGCCCGCCCTGTGTGGTACTGAGTGCCTTTCCCCACCCGTCGTACTGCGTTTCAGTGCGGCTCCCGTCCGGACCGGTGACGGTGGTTACGTCGCCCGCGTCGTTATAGTCATAGCGGGTTTCACGGCCCTGGCTGTCCCTGACGGCAGTTAACTGTCCCCGGTGGTTATAGCTGCGGTAGATGCTCTGCCCTTCCTCGCGGTGTACCGCCGTCATCTGGCCGAACCGGTCATACTCATACCGCGTCTCATACCCCGAACAGTCCGTGAACGCCACCATCTGCCCGTAGCGGTTCCAGCACATCGCCTTATTGCTGCCGGTGGCGTCCTGTATCCCTGTCGGTAATTCACTCTGCGGATTATCATAGCTGTACCGCGTCGTCTCACCGGTACGCGATGTCTCCGCCGTCAGCCTGCCACGCTCATCATACTCCCGCGTGCTTCGCAGCCCGTCCGGGTACGTCGTGGACGTTAACTGCCGCTGGCTGTTATAGCCATAGCGCACCGTCCTTCCGTCCGGCCCCGTCACCGCCGTCACCATCCCCGACGCCATGTGCAGGCTGTACTCCGACCTTCTCCCCGCCGCGTCCGTCTGCGCTTTCAGCCTCCCCGCCGGGTCGTACTCGCTGCGCGTCACGCTCCCGTCAGACGACGCCTTCATCACCACCCGTTTCAGCCCGCCCTCGCCTTTCAGGTGCAGCACTTCGCGCCGTCCCAGGCTGTCCGTGACAGCCACCTGATTTTTTTCATACGCATAACGGTAACTCAGCCCCTCCGGGTTAAGCTGCTCCGTGACACGCCCCGTCTCATCATAGCGGTAGCGCATCTGCGGCCTGCCCGCATAACGGTGGCCCGTCATCCGCCCCGGATGCTCCGCGTCATACAGGAAGCGGCGCACCTCCATGCCCCCACGGTCATACACGGCGGCAAGCTCTCCGCACGGTGTGTATTCATAGCGCGACAGCATCACCGGCTCCAGGTCGCCCTCAGCGTCCGGCTCATGCGTCAGCCATACCTGCGAGAGGCGGATACCGTTATCTGCACCGTACTCCGTGGCAGGCAACGTCTCAGGAAAATCAGTAAATGCAGACCGGGACGTGCCTGCTGTGGCGTAAGCCGCCTGCGCCGCCTCCGCACGCTGCGCCTGTGTGGTCAGCACCAGCTGAAAACGCCGTCCCGCACCGTCCGTCACCCCGGTGACATTCCCGGTAAATTCCCCCTCTGCGGCGCGGTGATACGTCAGCGTCCGTCCGTAGCTGTCCGCCAGCCCCGTCAGCACACGGTACGGCGGCAGCGGCGCGGGTAACGCCTCATCCGCACCCGGCACCCGCTCCGGCCACCCCAGCACCCACCACGGCCCCTGTATACTGTTCGTTGCCAGGTACGTGTTCGGGCTTAACCGTATCTCTTCCGGCAGTGCCTGCCAGAGGTCATGCAGCGGGTTGCTTTTATCCGGCATAAGCACCCCGCACCGCGCCAGCCAGAACGACTCGCTGCGACTGTATGACGACTCACCCGGCGACAGTGGCTCAAAGTGAATGCTCCGGCCTCCGTTGTCGTTCAGTATCAGCGCCCGCTCACAAATCTGTAAGCGCATATCGGCAGCCATCTTCCAGCCAGGACCGAACAGCCCCGATGGCGCGGGCGTCTTCGTCCGGTAACTGCTGTAGGCGCGGCTAAGGATGAACGCCAGCGGGCCGGGCAGCGCAAAATCCGTCTCACCGGGTAGTACCTTTGCTCCCAGCAGCGGGTTTACCGGATGACCTTTCACCTCTTCTACCGGGCTGTTAGGACACACCGAGCACGCCACGCCCGTCGGCGCGCCTATCAGCACCCCTGCCGACCCCTGGACAATCGGGCCTCCGTATTTCGTCATATCGCCCATCCGGGCCGCCGGTTTTCCGCTCATACCTTACTCCTTAATGTCCTTCTTCTTTTTTATCCCGTCATACCACTGCCTGGTTGATCGCTCACCGATCAGAACTTCCTCATATCCGGCATCTTCGGCTCCGGCGAGTCATCCTTCGGCGCATCCGGCACGGTTTCTGTTGCGCCGCAGTTCCAGTTGATCGTCAGCGCATCACCATTGACGCTTTCCGCACCTTCCAGATCAATTTTCGTTCCGTTAAGGAAAATTTTTCCGTCCTTCGTCATTACCAGCCGGGCTTTACCGCAGCGAAGCTCCAGATGTTCACCCGCAGAATAAATCGCTGTCTGCCCGGCATTGTCTGACCTTGTTTTCCCCACCGAGAAGGTGACTTTGTTCCCCACATTAACGCTGTACCCCATCCCCACCATCAGCGATTTATGCAGGCCCACCTGTGAAGACTGCATCATGGCCACTGAGGTGTTCATAATGGCGCCCACCGTAGTCTGGTACACCACGCCCACATTCAGGGCGCGGAGGAGTCCCACCGTTTCAATCTGGTTTGTCCCCACCTTGATCACCTGATTGCTGCCCACTTTCTCCACCTGGTTGACGCTAACGTTCTGGATCTGGTTGACGCCGATGGTCTGTATCTGGTTATTGGTGACAGCGATCACCTGGTTATTACCAATGGTTTCAGCATGGTTATTCGTCACATCGGTGGTGCGGTTGTGCAGCACCTCGGTATTCATGTTCTTCTGCGCGTGGATATACACCCGCTCCTTCCCTGTCGCATCATCAAACATGAGTTCGTTAAACCCGCTGCCTTTATAGGTTTTCGAGCGGATGGTCATCTGCGTTTTGGTGCCCGGCAGGCTGCCCGGCGAGCGGTTTTCCTGGTGGTAGGTGCGCCCCATAATAATGGGCTGGTCCGGGTCGCCATTCAGGAAGTCCACTATCACTTCCTGCCCCACGCGCGGTATCGCCAGGTTGCCGAATCCCGGCCCCGCCCACGCCTGTACCACCCGTATCCAGCACGAGCTGTCCTGGTTCGCCGGGTTATACCGGTCCCAGTTAAATTTCACCCGCACCCGTCCATGTTCGTCGCAGAAGATTTCTTCCCCTTCCGGGCCGGTGACCACTGCCGACTGCGGGCCGTCCACTGACGGTTTGGGCTGCGGGCGTGGCCGCCATGTTCTGTCTGCCGGGATGACCGTAAAATGATTATCCAGCGTTGTCCCTGAGCCTGAGCGCCCCGCCGCCGCCTGCGGCTGGCTGCCGTGTAAATCACTGCTCACCACCTGCCATTCCCGGTTCAGGCTCGTCTGCGGATGTTCCGTCAGCTGAATACGCCGTCCCGGCCATATCGACGGAGAACGGCTTTTCCCCTGCGCCACTTCGGCATTATTACGCCAGCCCTCCATCTGCCAGCGGGTGAAGTTCTGACCGTGGCCGTCCTTGAAGCGCCCCGGATAGTCAAACACCTCGTACTGCGTGCGCTGGTAATCCTGATGTTCACCCTGATGCTCAAAGCGGCCTGCCCAGCCGGGGCGTTTGAAGGTGTAGTCCTTGCCGATGACGGAGGAGGGGCGGATTTGTGCGCTGTGGCGGAACTGGCTGACGCACGGCGTGCTCACCTCGGTACGGGTGTTCGGGTTCCAGGGGATTTCAAAGGCTTCCGGCAGAAAACGTACCGTGTCGCACAGCACCAGGCTCTGGTCGTCGCTGGTCTGCGCATGTTCCTCGTAAAAGAAAATACCTTCCTCCGCCGCCATCCGCGCCAGAAAGTCGTAATCCGTTTCGCTGTACTGCACGCAGAACTCCCGCGCCGGATGCGCCTCACTGAACAGCGGGCTCCAGTCCGTCACGCCGTTTTCCTGCAGTATCGTCCCGAGAATGCTTTTTATGTCTTCATTCTGGAAAATACGCGAGTTCTGCCGCAGCGCGGCGCGCCACACCGGCGGGCGAACTTTCATGCTGTACAGCATCTGGTGTCCGTCGTTTTCCCCCTGCTCAAACCAGGTCACTATGCCGTTCACCCGGCGCTGTATCTCCGTGCCCTGCCAGATTTTCAGGTGCGCCGGTTTTTCCAGTACCTGGGCAAACTCAATGTTGTGAAGTTGCTGGCTGACCAGCGAGATATCGAGGGAAAATAACGTGGAAAGGGACTGGCTCAGGTGAAAGGACTCCACGACCAGCGCATCCGGTGGCAGGCCGTCCACCTCCAGTGTGAAACGTAATCCTGTTGACATGAATAACCTCATGAATTAACGGGGAAAATAAACCGCCTGCCGGACTGCGGCGAATGACAGTACAGTGTTACGCCTGCCTCCGGGCACGCTACCGCCGAAGTATCCGGCGTCCGCCATCTCCCGTAATAAAAACGTAACCCCTTACTGGCACTACTTTTTTTACCTCCGTCTTCAGGCAAAACAGCACCCTGCCCGTCAGGGCGGGATGCTGTTGATTCCGTTTTACGCTTCCAGCGGCGCGCGCCAGTCATCCGCGCCAGAGGTGCCGGATTTGACGTGTTCCCACTCGATTTTGCGGTAGACCAGCGAGACTTCAAGCAACTGCGTGAATTCGCGCTTTGCCGGGTCCTGACAGTGCGGCATATGCAGTTTCATATCCACAATCGTTGAGTCCGTCAGGCGGGTGGTGAAGTAATGCTCCTGCTTGCCTTCAACGGAAGTACGCCACCAGTGCAGTTCGGTTTTCGGCAGCATTTCACCGGACGCCAGCGCGTTGTACAGCAGCGGCACGGCTTTGTTCAGCGCCACGGTAAAAATGAACGGCTTGTGTGAACGCTGGCCGCTCGGCTGCCCGGACTGTGGATCGGTGGGTACGGTCACGTTATGCAGGAATTCCTGTACCAGCATTTCATCCTCGTGACCCTGCACGTAGATATTGCCGACAGAATCTGCGGTGAATGCACCAGCGGTGATATTGCCCTGGGTTTGCCCCGTAATTGAGATGTAACACGGTGTTGGCATTTATAAACTCCTTGTTAACGATTAATGACACTTACATACATCTGCAGAAAGATATCCGACAGATAAAAATATGTGGATTACATTAAAAACCCTGTAGCTTAAGCTCTCTTCATATAGCAAGCTGAATCGTACAATCTGAGACTAAAAAGCATTCACATGATGACTAAATTACATGCCAACATATTCACATGATAATATATCAGCATTTATTTTTATAAAATAAGGACGATACTTACTCATGAATAAATATTATATCCATTCTTTTTTTCACCATCACCATCTTCGTAAACCTCATTCACCATGCTATTTTATTAATGATGAACAAAAAGTGTACAAATAAATATAGATAGCATTCACCCAATACATGGTTAAATAAAAAATACATATATATCAATCAACTAAAAAACAAAACACCATTCATTAAAATATCTTTTAAGATATTCCTTATAAAAACAACGTCATCCTGAAATAACCACAAAAGAAGAATACTCCTGTATTCCATTTTGAAAAAGTGCTTCTCAAAAAATTTTCTGCGCGTAAAATGATTACCAGGCTTTTTATTACACGGCATTCCATAGTCTGTACGGAGATGCAAAAAAACATAACGTAACCTGATGGATGATCTCTATGAGCAAAGATTATAACGGCAGCGTGGCACCCAAAGAACGCATTAATATTTCTTATATTCCAAAAACGGACGGTGAGCCTTCTGAGGTGGAATTACCCCTTAATATGCTGATAGTGGGGGATACCGGAAACTCACAGGAAACAGCGCCACTTGATGAACGCCAGATGGTTTCTATCGACAAACATTCATTCAATTCAGTGATGGCAGAAGCGTCCATTAGCCTGAATTTTGCAGTTCCGGCATCATTGAAGGACGACGCAAAAGATGGCGATGAGATGAATATCTCGCTGGAAATCAAATCCCTGAACGATTTTTCTCCGGACAGTGTGGCAAAACAGGTGCCGGAGTTGAACAAATTGCTGGAACTACGCGAAGCGCTGACAGCATTAAAAGGGCCGCTGGGTAATCTGCCTGCATTTCGCGCCCAGCTTCAGGCATTGCTGGAAAATGAAGAATCCCGCGAACAGTTACTGCGGGAGATCAGCCAGGCAGAAAACCAGTAACCTCTGTTTTTCAGGGAGATTATCCTGGTATGGGCTTGCGGGAAAAGATCTCCAGAACCGATGACGCAATAACGCAGGCAGTGATCCGGTTATTTATCAGTCAGACAGGCGACATCAACACAGAAACACTGGATGTATTGGTCGCGGCGCTTGACCAGAGGATCGGATGTCTAATGGATGAAATCATCCATATCAACGGGTACCAGCAGATGAAGCCACACTGGCGAAAGGTGTTCCACTGACAGTGAAACCTGGTTCCAGAAATACAGATCAACACAAGGATTTTCAGTATGTCTTTACAGGAAGAAGAACTTGTTTCCACCCGCACTGAACAGGGAAGCCATGCCCCGTCGTTGCTTGATGAAATCATGGCACAAACCCGTATCCAGCCCGGCGCTGACGGTTATGATATTGCCCGTCAGGGCGTAACAGCTTTTGTTGCCAGCCTCCTGCAATCCAGTTCACCTGCAGAACCCGTAAACAAACTGGCCGTGGACAGCATGATTGCGGACATCGACGCCCGTATCAGCCGTCAGATGGATGCTATTATTCACGCCCCTCAGTTTCAGCAACTGGAGTCGTTCTGGCGTTCAATGAAAGCGCTGGTCGATCGCGTTGATTTTCGTGAGAATATTAAGGTGCATGTCCTCCATGTCACCAAAGCGGAATTGCTGGAGGATTTCGAGTTCGCGCCGGAGATTACCCAGTCCGGCTTCTATAAGCATGTTTATTCCAGCGGGTTTGGACAGTTTGGCGGCGAACCGATTGCGGCGGTGCTGGGCGCATATGAGTTCAAAAATACCACGCCGGATATGAAGCTGCTGAACTATGTCAGCGCCGTCGGCGCAATGGCTCACGCGCCGTTCCTTTCTTCCGTGTCGCCGGAGTTTATGGGCCTGAAATCATGGACCGAGCTGCCCAATATCAAGGATCTCTACGCTATTTTTGAAGGCCCGGCCTACACAAAATGGCGCGCCCTGCGTGATTCCGAAGATTCCCGCTACCTGGGACTGACCGCGCCGCGTTTTCTGCTTCGCCAGCCCTATTCCGCGACCGAAAACCCGATTAAAAGCTTCAACTACGCCGAAGATGTGAGCCACAGCCACGAGCATTATTTGTGGGGCAATACCGCCTGGATGCTGGCCAGTAATATAGCCGATTCGTTCGCGAAATACCGGTGGGCGCCCAATATTATCGGGCCGCAGAGCGGCGGCGCAGTAAAAGATCTGCCGGTACATTTATATGAGTCAATGGGGCAGATTCAGGCCAAGATCCCGACGGAGGTGTTGATCACCGACCGCCGTGAGTTCGAGCTGGCCGAAGAGGGGTTCATCACCCTGACCATGCGTAAAAACAGTGATAATGCGGCGTTTTTCTCGGCTAACAGCGTTCAGAAACCCAAGCATTTTCCGGGCAAAGACGCCGAGACCAACTATAAGCTGGGTACGCAGTTGCCTTATCTGTTCATTATTAACCGTCTCGCGCACTACATTAAGGTGCTGCAACGCGAGCAGCTCGGGTCGTGGAAAGAGAGAAGCGATCTGGAGCGGGAGCTGAATATTTGGGTGCGCCAGTATGTCGCTGATCAGGAGAATCCGCCTGCTGATGTCCGCAGCCGTAAGCCGCTGCGTGGCGCTAAAGTGGAGGTGCTGGATGTGGACGGCGAGCCGGGCTGGTATCAGGTGGCGATTTCCGCAAGGCCGCACTTTAAATATATGGGCGCGTCGTTTGAATTGTCTTTAGTCGGACGGTTAGATAAGTGATACCGGCGCGCGAAAGGCCTGCCGGATCGCTGTTTGAGCGTCTGGAAAACCCTCCTGCCAGAAACTGGCGGGAGGGCAGTAATATAGAGGCGTTCAGGCAGTCCATTCGCCATAGTCTGCGCAATATCCTGAACACCCGTTCCGGCAGTTGTCGGGGAACGCCGGGGCTGGGTATTGAAGAGCCGGAAGGGTCGGATAATTACCGTAGCGCCATGAGCCAGGCCATCGTGCAGTGTATTGAGCGTTATGAACCCCGGATTTCGCACGCGGAGGTCCGGGCAATCCTGCCACAGACCGCCAGCCCACAGGAGATAATTTTTCGTATCACCGCCTGGGTGACATTTAACGATATCGACGATGTGCTGGAGTTTGATATGGCACCGGACGGTAGTCAGCATTATCGGGTGGAGTAGCAGAATGGAATTCGAAGAACGCTATTACAGGCAGGAGTTGGATCACCTGCGGCAGTTGAGCAAGCTGCTGGCGACCGAAAAGCCGCATCTGGCCCGGTTTCTGGCAGAAAAAGAGGCCGATCCGGATATCGAGCGTCTGCTGGAGGGCGTGGCCTTTCTGACCGGCAATCTGCGCCAGAAAATTGAGGATGAGTTTCCGGAGCTGACGCACGGACTGATCCGGATGCTGTGGCCCAATTATCTGCGCCCGGTGCCGTCGATGACGCTGATTGAATATGCGCCGGATATGGATAAAACCTCCGTGCCGGTACTGATCCCCCGTAATGAGCAGTTCACAACCGGGGCGAAGGGGACTCAGGGAAACGCGGTATTGTCTGCGTATTCCGGCAATGAGCACGATGTAGCCCCGCCCTGTACGTTCACTCTCTGCCGGGATATCTGGCTGTTACCCGTTCAACTGGATCAGGTTGAAAATCGCAGTACGCCCCGCCACGGCATTATTGATATTACGTTTGCCGTCGCACCGGGCACTGATTTTGCCACGCTGGATCTGAACAGGCTGCGCTTCTGGCTGGGCAACGATGATAACTATACCCGCTATCAGCTTTATCTGTGGTTTTGTGAATATTTACAGGGCGCAGAGTTGATGGCGGGCGGGCAGTCGATCCCGATGCCTGAATTTATGCTGAAAGCGGTGGGTTTTGAGTCAGAGGACGCCATGCTGCCCTGGCCCGGTAATGTCCACAGCGGCTACCGTGTTCTCCAGGAGTTTTTCTGCTACGCCGACAGTTTTCTGTTTTTCGATGCCTGTGGCATTCCGGCATTGCCAGACAGGTTAAAGGAGAACCGTTTCACCCTGCGGCTGCGGTTTTCACGCCCCTTACCGGCAGATATCCGGCTGCGGGATGATTCCCTGCGCTTATATTGTGCGCCCGCCATTAATCTGTTTGCCCACCATGCCGAAGCCATCACGCTGGATCATCAGCGGCAGGATTACGCTCTGGTTCCCAGCCGTCATTTTCCGGATCATTACGATATTTTTTCGGTTAACAGCGTGGTGAGTCAGACACAGGGGAAGCACAGAAAAGCGGATCTTGGACGGCCAGTGATCACAGAGGCCGCGCGCCACTGGCCTGCTTTTGAGAGTTTCCGCCACCAGATGGAGTACAGCCGCAAGCGGGAAGTGGTCTACTGGCAGCACCGGACCAGGACCTCGCTGTTTCACCGGGGCTTTGATCATACCATGGCTTTTATTCATGCCGATGGCAGTCTCCCGGATGCCTCACTGCTTAATAATGAAGTGGTTTCGGTATCGCTGACCTGCACCAACCGGGAGCTGCCGGTACAGCTACGGCCCGGCGATATCACCGGTACGACAGGTAAAAACGCGTCGGTGGCGTCATTTCGCAATATCACCCGCCCCACCAGACCGCTCTGGCCGGTGATTGACGGCAGCCTGCACTGGTCGTTGCTGTCTGCCATGAACCTGAATTATCTGTCGTTGCTGGATGCTGATGCGCTCAAACAGGTCATCGCCAATTTTGATCGCCACGCCATTCATCATCCGCAGATGGCCCGTCTGTCACAACAGAAGCTGGACGCCATTGAACGGCTGGAAACTACGCCTGTTGATCGCCTGTTTACCGGCATACCGGTGCGCGGGCTGGCGTCCACCCTGTCCATTCATCCGGAGCCGTTTGTCTGCGAGGGTGAAATGTACCTGCTGGGCGCGGTGCTGTCGCATTTTCTGTCGCTGTACGCCAGCGTCAATTCGTTCCACATGCTGACCGTCGTTAATACGGAAAGCCAGGAGTCATGGAAATGGGCGGAAAGAACCGGGCAACACCCGCTCATCTGAGTCCGGACGAGACTCCGGCGCAGGATGAACAACGCACGCTGCGGGAGCCGTTGTTTCAGGATGCCTGCGCCTGCAATTTTTTCGCGCTCTCTGAGCTGCTGCACCGGCTGGCATCAGAAGGCGGCGAAACGCCGGCGTTATCCCTGGATACCCCTCCGGCGCAGGAAACCATTCGTTTCCTGGCGGACGCCAGCCTGGGATTTCCGGTAAGCGATGTCAGCGCGCTGGAGCAGGATGCTTCCGGGTTGTTCCGGATGACCACCACCTTTATGGGATTGCAGGGCAGCCAGTCGCCCCTCCCCGGCTATTACCTTGATCACCTGGCCTGGAAATCCGCGCACGAGCAGAGTCCGGTCAGCGATTTTCTGGATATGTTCAGCCATCGCCTGACGCAGTTTGTCTGGCATATCTGGCGTAAGTACCGTTACCACGTCGCTTTCCGTAACGGCGGCGTGGATGCATTCTCGCAGCGGATGTACTCCCTGGTGGGGCTGGGCCACCGGCAGCTTCGCGACAGCCTGCCCGTTAACCACAGCAAGATGCTGGCCTATGCCGGGATACTGGCAAATCCGGGACGTTCGCCGGAGATCGTCTGCACGCTGGTTGCGCACTGTTTCGATTTAAATTTATCGGACGTGACGCTGCAAAACTGGCAGCGGCGGATGGTGGATATCGAGCCGGATCAGCAGAACAGTCTTGGATGTTACACGATTAAAAATGGCGAAAAACTGGCCGGGCGATCGGTGCTGGGCAATTTTGTCCTCGGTACGCGGGTTCCCGATCTCAGCGGTAAATTTCAGTTAAGTATTAACCACCTGAGCCGCAAGCAGTTTCTCTCGTTCCTGCCGTCAGGAGAAAATTTTCTGCCGCTGGCGATGTTTGTCTCCTTCGTCCTGCGCGATCAGCTTGCCTGGGATTTACACCTGGGGCTGGCCCCGGATCAGGTGGGGATTATGCGGCTGGGCGATAACAAGAGCGCGCTGCTGGGCTGGACGTCATTTCTCGGCGAGCCGGGAGAGCATCCCTCAGTCACCATCAGGGTCAGGGAGTAAAATATTACTATCATGGAGCAGAATATGGCGGAAGAAAAAGCGCGGCAACAGACGCTTTCACTGCATGTCGTTAACGGTAACGAGCTGGAGAGCGGACGTACCGCACGGTGTCTGTTCACCGGAGACGGCGATGTGGGCCACGGCAGCGAATGCCACTGGCCTGTTCAGGACCGGCACCAGAACGTTCCGGCGAAGGCGTTCAGCATCAGCCTGCATGATGGCGCATTCTGCCTGCATCCGCTGGCATCGCCATTATGGCTGAACCAGGCTAAAGTCACGGCGGCCTCAGACCAGGTGCAGTTACGTCAGGGCGATGAGATCCAGACCGGGCATCTGATACTCCGGGTTTATCTGAACCAGGGCGGGATGCGGCATTACGATGAGGAGATGGCGACGCCTGAAACCATCGTTTCTAACCACGACCTCCTGTCGGACACGCTACTGTCCACGGACGGCGCGCCGGAATATCCGGGAATGCCGTCCCGCCATCAGCTCGCGGATACCGTTGTTAATGGCTTTTCCACCGATCCGTTGCAGGTGCTCCAGGCTGAAAGTCTGACCACCAGGGACAATCCGCTTGCGGGTATCACCCCGGCCCGGGCCTCCGCCCCGTTATCCGATCCGGCGATAAACGGCGGGATCAACACGCCGTTTATGGATCTGCCGTCCATGTATGCCGATCCGCATGATAATGAAGAGGGCATGTCACCGGCAGACGCGGCGCAGCGCCACCTCGCCGTCACGCCGTTACTGCGCGGGCTGGGGGGATCGCTTGCCGTGCATAACACCCAGGACGCCGATGATTTTCTGGAGGAGGCCGGAAGGACATTGCAGGCGGCGATTCAGGGGTTGCTTGAGCTACAGCAGCGCCGCAACAGCCTGTCAGACAAGCATCTGCGCCCGCTGGAAGATAACCCGCTGCGCCTGAATATGGACTACGCCACGGCGCTGGACGTGCTGTTTGCCGAAGGGAAAAGCCCGGTACATCTGGCCGCGCCCGCCGCCGTCAGCGAGAGCCTGCGCAATATTCGTCATCACGAAGAAGCCAACCGCGCCGCGATTGTGGAATCGCTGCGCGTGCTGCTGGACGCCTTCTCGCCACAGAGTCTGATGCGCCGTTTTGTGCAGTACCGCCGCAGCCACGAACTGCGTAAACCGCTGGATGATGCCGGTGCGTGGCAGATGTACTGCGATTATTACGATGAGCTGGCCTCCAGCCGCCAGCAGGGTTTTGAGATGCTGTTTAACGAAGTGTATGCCCAGGTGTATGACCGGGTGTTGCGTGAAAAGCAGCGGGAGCCGGAAGCATGACAGGCCGTGGTTTCCTCGCCTGGGCGATGGTGGCGTTGTTCACCCTCGCCTTATGCGGTTGTGAAACGGTAAAAAAAATCGGCGAGGTGATCAAAAACCCGGATATTCAGGTCGGTAAGCTGGCAGACCAGTCTTCGCAGGTGACGATTACGCTGCTGACGGAGCCGGATGCCAATATCAACGCGGACGGTGAAGCGGCTGCGGTGGACGTGCAGCTGGTTTATCTGAGCGATGACTCAAAATTTCAGGCCGCCGACTACGACCAGATAGCCACCACCGCACTGCCCGACGCGCTGGGGAAAAACTATATCGATCACCAGGATTTCAGCCTGCTGCCCGACACCATGAAAACCCTGCCGCCGGTGAAGCTGGATGAGAAAACGCAGTTTATCGGCGTGATTGCCTATTTTTCCGACGACCAGACCACGGAATGGAAGCAAATCGAACCGGTAGAAGGGACAGGACACAACTACCGCCTGCTGGTGCATATCCGGCAGAGCAGTATTGAAATGAAAAAAGAGGATGATTAACGATGGCAACCACGCGAAACAAGGTGATGTGGCGGGAAGGAACGCTGATGCGTCCGCACCATCTCCAGCAGCAACAACGTTATAACGATTATGTGAATAATCTGCGTTTCCGGGCCATTCATGATTTGTCCTGGGGATTTACCGAGCTTTCCCTCAATGATGAGCTGCTGGGACAGGGCAAAATTATGATCGACAGCGCGTCGGGCACCCTGCCGGACGGCACCGTGTTTTCCCTTCCGGACCAGGATGCGCTCCCCGATCCGCTGCATCCGGACAGTTTTCCTGATGAGGAAAGCCGCAATGTCTATCTGGCCTTACCCGTTGCCAGCGATGTGAGAGGCGAAGTCAGTTACGGGCAGCAGGTTGGGCGTTACCGGCTGAACGATGCCAGTGTCCGGGATCTGCATTCCGAGAATGGCGATGCCCGGACGCTGACGCTGGGCCAGTTGACCCCCCGCATTATGAGCGGAGCGGACGATATGAGCGCGTATGTCACGTTGCCGCTGTGCCGTATCAAAGACAGGCGGGCGGACGGCTCCCTGATGCTGGATGAAAACTTTATCCCTACCTGCCAGAACGTTTATGTCAGCGCACGGCTGCGTGAATTTCTCCGGGAAGTCCAGGAAGCGGTTGGCGGCCGGGCCAATGACCTGGCTAACCGCATTGGCTCTCCGGCGCAAAGCGGCATTGCCGACGTTGCGGAATTTATGATGCTGCAACTGCTCAACCGTAACCAGACGCGGTTCACCCACCGCGCCCGCAGGCCGCACCTCCATCCGGAAGATTTTTATCTCGATCTGGCCGGGCTGCTGGGCGAGCTGATGACATTTACCGAGCCATCCCGCCTGCCCTGTCCGCTGGATGTCTACGATCACCGCAACCTGACGGACACCTTCAAAACGCTGTTGCCGGAAGTGAAACGGGCATTACATACCGTCCTGTCGCCCAGGGCGGTTAACCTGCCGCTGCATCTGCGCGATGGCATCTGGCAGGCTGACGTACATGACTCCACGCTGTTGCAGTCGGCCACCTTCGTGCTGGCGGTGGCGGCGAAAATGGAGACGCTGCAACTCCAGCGCCAGTTTATCCAGCAGTCAAAAATTTCCTCGCCGGAAAAAATCCGCAATATGGTCAGCGTGCAAATCCCCGGCATCCCGCTGCATACGCTGATGGTGGCCCCCCGCCAGCTTCCGTACCATGCCGGTTTCAGCTATTTCGAACTGGACAAGAGCGGGGCCGCCTGGGCGGATGTGGCGGCCACCGGCGCTGTCGCCCTGCATGTTTCCGGTACGTTCCCGGATCTGAACATGCAACTGTGGGCCATAAGAGGATAAGGCGATGGATGAGCTGTCACTGCCCCCTTTACCCGGATACGAGAGAGAAGGCCAGCGCCAGTATCAGCTGGCGCTGCGCGGCAACAGCCTGAACCCGATGATCGATGCCGCCACCCCGCTGCTGGGGATGGTGATGCGCGTTTCGGGCATGAACAGTCATGCCATGCCTGAACACCTGTTCACCCAGGTAGTGACGGATGTGCAGGCGGTGGAGCAGTTACTCCAGGAGCAGGGCTATGAGCCTGGGGTGATTATCTCGTTTCGTTACATCCTGTGTACCTTTATTGACGAGGCGGCGCTGGGGAATGGCTGGTCGAACAAAAACGAGTGGATCAAGCAGTCGCTGCTGGTGCATTTCCATAACGAAGCCTGGGGCGGTGAAAAGGTTTTTATCCTGCTGGAGCGCCTGATGCGCGAACCCAAACGCTACCAGGATCTGCTGGAATTTTTGTATATCTGCTTTTCGCTGGGCTTTCGCGGGCGTTACAAAGTCGCCGTCCAGGACCAGGGGGAATTTGAGCAGATATACCGCCGCCTGTATCACGTCCTGCATAAGCTGCGCGGCGACGCGCCCTTTCCGCTGCTGCACCAGGATAAAAAAACCCAGGGCGGGCGCTATCAGCTGATTAAGCGGCTGACCATCCGGCATGTTCTGTGCGGCGGCATCGTCGTGCTGGCGCTGTTTTATCTGTTTTATCTGCTGCGTCTGGACAGTCAGACGCAGGACATTCTTCATCAGTTAAACCGGCTGCTTGCCAGGTAAGGATTTCATCCCATGATCCAGATTGACTTAGCCACCCTGGTAAAACGGCTTGCTCCCTTCGCGAAACAGGCGCTGGAAGCGGCGGCATCGGAGTGTATGAGCCAGCAGGCGGCAGAAATTACCGTCGCGCATGTGCTGCTACAGATGCTGGCGACCCCGCGCAGCGACTTTCGGGTGATTGCCGAACGTGCGGAGATCGGCGCCGATGATTTACGCCAGGCGCTGACGGTGGAAAATTACGCCGCTACCCGTTCATCTGACAGCTACCCGTCGTTTTCCCCGATGCTGGTTGAATGGCTGAAAGAGGCCTGGCTGCTGGCCTCTGCGGAAATGCAGCAGACCGAACTGCGCGGCGGCGTGCTGCTGCTCGCCCTGCTGCATTCGCCGTTGCGCTACCTGCCGCCCGCCGCCGCCCGGCTGCTCACCGCCATCAACCGCGACCTGCTCCGGCAGGATTTTGCCGGGTGGACGAAGGAGTCCGCCGAATCGGTGATCCTGAATGCGGACGGACAGGCCGCCAGCGCCATAGCCGATACCGGCGACACCCTGCTGGCCCGCTATGCCAAAAATATGACCGACGATGCCCGGCAGGGGCGGCTTGATCCGGTGCTGTGCCGCGATAACGAAATTGATCTGATGATCGATATCCTCTGCCGCCGCCGTAAAAATAACCCGGTAGTGGTGGGCGAAGCGGGCGTGGGCAAAAGCGCGCTGATTGAAGGGCTGGCGCTGCGCATTATTGCCGGTCAGGTGCCGGACAAACTGCGCGATACCGATATTATGACGCTGGATCTCGGCGCATTGCAGGCGGGCGCGTCGGTAAAAGGCGAGTTTGAGAAGCGCTTTAAGGGGCTGATGGCGGAAGTCATTCAGTCGCCAAAACCCGCCATCCTGTTTATCGACGAAGCCCACACGCTGATTGGCGCGGGCAACCAGCAGGGCGGGCTGGATATCTCTAACCTGCTCAAACCGGCACTGGCGCGCGGCGAACTGAAAACCATCGCCGCCACCACCTGGAGCGAATACAAAAAATACTTCGAGAAAGACGCCGCCCTGTCGCGCCGTTTTCAACTGGTGAAAGTCAGCGAACCCAATGCTGCCGAAGCCACCATTATTCTGCGCGGCCTGTCGGCGGTGTATGAGCAGTCCCACGGCGTGCTGATTGACGATGAAGCGTTACAGGCCGCCGCGACGTTAAGCGAGCGCTACCTGTCAGGCCGCCAGTTGCCGGATAAAGCCATTGATGTGCTGGATACCGCCTGCGCCCGCGTGGCGATTAACCTCTCCTCGCCGCCGAGACAAATCTCGGCGCTGACCACCCTGCGCCAGCAGTGTGAAGCGGAAATCCGCCAGCTTGAGCGTGAAATTCGCATCGGCCTGCGGTCGGACACCTCACGGCTAAACGAGGTTCTGGTGCAGTATGACGAAACGCTGACCGAACTGGAGGCGCTGGAGGCCGCGTGGCGCCAGCAACAGACGCTGGTGCAGGAGATTATTGCGCTGCGTAAGGGGCTGCTGGACGAAACGGACGCTACCGGCAACGATGAAACCGCAACGCCTGAAACAGAGGCGGTGGGCAGTGACGATGAATCCGTCACCGCGCCACCGGAAGCGGAACCTGAAATGTCGCCAGCCGCCCGCCTCGCGCAGCTCACCGCCGAACTGGACGCCCTGCACCACACGCAGCTGCTGGTCTCCCCGCACGTCGATAAAAAACAGATAGCCAGCGTGATTGCCGAATGGACCGGCGTGCCGCTTAACCGCCTGTCACAAAACGAAATGTCGGTCATCACCGACCTGCCGCAGTGGCTGGGCGACACCATCAAAGGCCAGGCGCTGGCGATTAAGCACCTGCATAAACACCTGCTCACCGCCCGCGCCGATCTGCGCCGTCCGGGACGTCCGCTCGGCGCGTTCCTGCTGGCCGGTCCCAGCGGCGTCGGCAAAACCGAAACCGTGCTACAGCTGGCCGAACTGCTCTACGGCGGTCGCCAGTACCTGACCACCATCAATATGTCGGAGTTTCAGGAGAAACACACCGTTTCACGCCTGATTGGTTCCCCGCCCGGCTATGTCGGCTACGGCGAGGGCGGCGTGCTGACCGAAGCGATTCGTCAGAAACCGTACTCCGTGGTGCTGCTCGACGAGGTGGAGAAAGCCCACCCGGACGTGCTTAACCTGTTCTACCAGGCGTTCGACAAGGGCGAGATGGCCGACGGCGAAGGCCGTCTTATCGACTGCAAAAATGTGGTGTTCTTCCTCACCTCCAACCTCGGCTATCAGGTGATTGTCGAACATGCCGACAACCCGGAAGCCATGCAGGAAGCGCTGTACCCGGTACTGGCGGACTTCTTTAAACCGGCGCTGCTGGCGCGTATGGAAGTGGTGCCGTACCTGCCGTTATCTAAAGAAACGCTTGCCGTCATTATCGCCGGGAAGCTGGCGCGGCTGGATAACGTGCTGCGCGCCCGCTTCGGCGCGGAGGTGGTGATTGAGCCGGAGGTGACCGACGAAATCATGCAGCGCGTCACCCGCGCCGAAAACGGCGCGCGGATGCTGGAGTCGGTCATCGACGGCGAGATGCTGCCGCCGCTCTCCCTGCTGCTGTTGCAGAAAATGGCGGCGAATATCGCCATTGCCCGTATCACGCTGGGCGTGGCAAACGGCGCGTTTACTGCGGATGTGGAGGATGTGCCGGATGAGGATACTCAGCCTGTGACGGAAACAGAGGACGAAGCCGTTCTATGAGCAGAATGCCAATGCTCCTGATCATAGCGCTACTGCCGGGATTACTCCCCGGCGCAGTACAGGCGGAAACCGCGGCCAAACAGGCGGCTGCCGCGCTGCCGGGAATTGTGGTGCCGGACGTCCCGGAAACAGACGCACAGGCGACACTCCGCGCCATGACGGCCTGTCGCCGGGAGCCTGCGGCGCTGGAGCGTCTGGACTGCTACGACAAAATCCTCACCCCGGAGCAGCCCGGTTTTGCCAGCGCGCTGGTGAAGGCAAAATACGAAGGGGAAGCCTGGAAACGCGCCTTCGCCCAGGAAAAACAGCGCCCGGACAACTCCACTGCGCTGATAATGACGCAGAGCGGCGGCGAGCGGCCAACGGTGATTATCACCACTCCCGCCATCGGCAACGTACCGCCGCGCCCGGTGCTGATGTTCAGTTGCGTGGACAATATCACCCGGATGCAGGTGGCGCTGACCCATGCCATGACGCCGGACAGCATCGACGTGACGCTGACCGCCGATACCCGACAGATTCGGTCGCGCTGGTTTATCCGCGAAAACGGCACCCTGCTGGAGTCCAGCCGGGGCTTATCCGGCATCGACGAAATAAAACAACTTTTCGGCGCAAAAACGCTGACCATTGATACCGGTACCGACAGCGCGGCCGGAAAACTGACGTTTAACATTGATGGACTGGCAAAAACCATCACGCCGCTGCGTGAAGCCTGTCACTGGGCGGGAGAATAATATGGACTTACGCGACCCGAATACCTGGATTTCGCACCTGCTGGAAAATCTGCCGGATGACAAACTGGCCTGCGCGCTGAAAGACGATGATCCTGACTGGGAATATATCGACGGCGAAATGCTTAAACTCGGCTCGCTGGCGCACAGCCAACTGGATATCCCGGAAATTCAGCGCCGGGGGCTGGTGATTCTGGCCTCGGAAAGCAAGGATTTTCGCCTGCTGGCCCATCTGCTGCGCACCCTGCAACATGCCGGCGATCCGCTGCTGGCGCTGCGTCTGCTGGCGCTGTACGTGGAGCATTACTGGACGGTGGCGGCACCACAAAATGCGGCACATAAACAGCGTTTCGCCACCCAGGTGCTGAAACGCTTTGAAACCGGCGTGGAGAGTTTCGCAGAGACAGCCCGTACCGCGCAGCGCGACAGCCTGCTGGCTGAACTGGCGAAACTGGCGCAGCGCTGGCAGGAGCAGAATATCCCGGCGCTGGCACAGGCCGTCGATGACCTCTCGTCGCAGTATCGCCGGGCATTTCGCGGAGCCGCCCCGGTGCCGCCAGCGGCTGGCCCGTCCACGCCTCCGGCTCCGGTTTCGGCCACGCCGTCCGCCCCGGTATCCCCGTCTGCGCCTGCGGCGGCGACGGCGCCAGCGGTGGATATCGACAGCCATGACGACAAAGCCTGGCGCGACACGCTGCTGAAAGTGGCCGCCATTCTCTGTGAGCGCCAGCCGGATTCACCGCAGGGCTACCGCCTGCGCCGCCATGCGTTATGGCAGGCCATTACATCCGTCCCCCAGGCCGAAAGCGACGGGCGCACACCGCTGGCGGCGGTGCCTGCCGACATGACCGCCGATTACCAGGCGCGGCTGAACAACGCCGATCTGGCGCTCTGGCAACAGGTGGAAAAAAGCCTGCTGCTGGCACCGTACTGGCTCGACGGTCATTACCTTTCAGCGCAGACCGCACAACGCCTGGGCTACACCAGCGCGGCAGAAGCCATCCGGGATGAGGTGGTTCGCTTTCTCGCCCGCCTGCCGCAACTTGCCACCCTGCTGTTTAATGACCGCACGCCGTTTATCAGCGAACAGACAAAGCAGTGGCTGGCGGCGTCTCCGGGCAGTCAGACAGCCCCGATGGTGCGGACCAGTGAAGACACCGAGGCCGTCCGCCAGTGTTTCAGCGAGCAGGGGCTGGAGGCCGCGCTGCGATACCTGGAAACCCTGCCGGAAGGCGATCCGCGCGATCGGTTCCACCGGCAGTATCTTGGCGCGCAACTGTTAGAAGAAGCCGGGATGGCGCAACTGGCACAGCAACAGTACCGGATGTTGTTTAAAGCAGGGCTGCGCATGACGCTGGCTGAATGGGAGCCGTCCCTGCTGGAACAACTGGAAAACAAACTCACGGCAGAACAGTAAGAGACAACAGGAGTTTTTGTGTTCAGATTACCGACACCCCGATTATTCAGCACACTGAGATCGGCAATGCCCCGGTTTAAGGTTTCTGCCGCCTGGCTGCTGGCGCTGGCGTGGATTTTGCTGCTGGTATGGATCTGGTGGAAAGGTCCGTCATGGACGCTCTACGAGCAGCGCTGGCTGGCCCCGCTGGCGAACCGCTGGCTGGCCACCGCCGCCTGGGGGTTGATTGCGCTGGCGTGGCTGACCGTCCGGGTCATGAAGCGCCTGCAACTGCTGGAAAAACAGCAGCGCCAGCAACGGGACGAGGCGCAGGATCCGCTCAGCGTGGAACTGAACACCCAGCAACGCTATCTCGATCACTGGTTACTGCGTCTGCAACGCCATCTCGACAGCCGCCGCTATCTGTGGCAGCTACCGTGGTATATGGTCATTGGCCCGGCAGGAAGCGGTAAAACCACGCTGTTGCGCGAAGGGTATCCGTCCGACATCATTTATGCCCCGGAGGCGCTGCGGGGCGTGGAGCAGCGCCGGTATGTTATCCCGCATGTGGGAAAACAGGCGGTGATTTTTGACGCCGACGGTCTCCTCTTTGAGCAACAGGATGCGGATATACTGCATCGCCGCCTGTGGACCCATATGCTGGACTGGCTGGCGCAAAAACGCGCCCGGCAGCCGCTGAACGGTCTGATACTGACGCTGGATCTGCCCGATCTGCTGACCGCCGACAAGCCACGCCGTGAGCACCTGTTGCAGATCCTGCGCGGACGTTTGCAGGATATACGCCAGCATCTTCACTGCCAGCTCCCCGTCTATGTGGTGCTGACCCGGCTGGATCTACTGCACGGTTTCGCCGCCCTGTTTCAGTCACTGGACCGCAACGATCGCGACGCCATTCTTGGCGTCACCTTTACCCGTCATGCCCATGAAAATGACGACTGGCGTACAGAACTGAATGCCTTCTGGCAGGCATGGGGCGAACGGTTGAGTAACGCCCTGCCGGAGCGGATGTTAGCCCCCGGCTCCCGCAGCTCTCTGTTCAGCTTTGTCCGCCAGATCCAGGGGGGGCGCGAGCCGCTGATCGCCCTGCTGAACGGGCTGCTGGACGGGGAAAATATGGATGTGATGCTGCGCGGCGTGTACCTCACCTCCTCCCTGCAACGCGGCCAGATAGACGATATTTTTATGCAGTCCGCCGCCCGTCAGTTCCGGCTGGGCAGCAGTCCGCTGACCGCCTGGCCGCTGGTGGACACGTTACCGTATTTCACCCGTAATCTGTTTCCGCAGACCTTACTGGCTGAGCCGAACCTCGCCAGTGAAAGCCGCGTCTGGCTGATGCAGTCCCGCCGCCGGTTGTCCGTGTTTTCCGCCACCGGCGGCATCGCCGCGCTGCTGCTGATTATCGGCTGGCATCACTATTACACTGACAACTGGCAGTCCGGCATTACGGTACTGGAGCAGGCAAAAGCCTTTATGTCCGTACCGCCGCCGCAGGGAATGGACGAATATGGCAACCTGCAGCTGCCGTTACTTAACCCGGTGCGTGACGCCACGCTGGCCTACGGCGACTGGGGCGATCGCAGCCGCCTGGCCGATATGGGGCTGTATCAGGGCAGGCGTATCGGCCCGTATGTGGAGCAGACCTACCTGCAACTGCTGGAGCAGCGTTATCTTCCGGCGCTGTTTAACGGCCTGGTCAAAGAGATGAATGCCGCGCCTGCGGAGAGCGAGGAGAAGCTCGCGGTATTGCGCGTTATCAGAATGCTGGAAGATAAAAGCGGGCGCAGCGACGAGGTGGTGAAGCAGTATATGGCGAAACGCTGGAGCGATAAATTTCACGGCCAGCGCGATATTCAGGCACAACTGATGTCTCATCTGGACTACGCGCTGAAACACACCGACTGGCACGCGGAGCGTCAGGCAGGCGACGGCGACGCCATCAGCCGCTGGACGCCGTATGACAGTCCGGTCGTGGCGGCGCAGAAGGAACTCAGCAAACTGCCCGTCTACCAGCGCGTTTACCAGAGTCTGAAAACGCGGGCGATGGGCGTGCTGCCCGCTGACCTGAATCTGCGCGACCAGGTGGGCGCCACGTTTGATCAGGTCTTTACCTCCGGGGATGATAATAAGCTCATTGTTCCGCAGTTCCTCACCCGTTACGGCCTGCAAAGTTATTTTGTCAAACAGCGCGACGCGCTGATCGAACTGACGGCGATGGATTCCTGGGTGCTGAACCTGACCCGCAGCGTGAAATACAGCGACGCCGACCGGGCGGAAATCCAGCGCCAGCTCACTGAACAGTATCTCAGCGACTACACCGCCACCTGGCGCGCCGGAATGGACAACCTTAACGTGCGCAATTACGAATCCATTGCGCAACTGACCGGGGCGCTGGAGCAGATCATCAGCGGCGATCAGCCGCTCCAGCGGGCGCTGACGGCACTGCGCGACAACACGCAGCCTGCCGTTCTCTCTGAAAAACTGGATGACAAGGCGCTTCAGGAGGCGATGGCGGAGCCGGATTACCAGTTGCTGACCCGCCTGGGGCATGAATTTGCCCCGGAAAACAGCACGCTGGCGATACAGAAAGACAAAGAAAACACTCTCCAGGCGGTCTATCAGCAACTGACGGAGCTGCACCGTTACCTGCTGGCTATTCAGAACGCGCTGGTGCCGGGAAAATCAGCGCTGAAAGCGGTGCAGCTACGGCTGGATCAGAACAGCAGCGATCCTATTTTCGCCACCCGCCAGATGGCGAAAACCCTGCCTGCCCCGCTCAACCGCTGGGTGGGCAAGCTGGCGGATCAGGCCTGGCACGTGGTGATGGTGGAAGCGGTCCATTACATGGAGATTGACTGGCGTGACAACGTGGTGAAACCGTTTAACGAACAGCTTGCCAACAACTATCCGTTTAACCCGCGCTCATCACAGGATGCGTCGCTGGATGCCTTTGAGCGATTCTTTAAGCCGGATGGCGTGCTGGACACGTTCTACCAGCAGAACCTGCGTCTGTTTATGGAAAACGATCTGAGTCTGGAGGACGGGGATAACAACGTGATTATTCGTGAGGATGTCCGGGAGCAACTGGATACCGCACAGGAAATCCGCGAGGCGTTTTTCAGCAGACAGAACGGCCTGGGTGCGCAGTTTGCCGTGGAAACCGTGTCGCTTTCCGGCAACAAACGGCGCAGCGTGCTGAACCTGGACGGGCAGTTAGTGGACTACAGCCAGGGCCGCAATTACACCGCCCATCTGGTCTGGCCGAACAACATGCGCGAGGGCAATGAAAGTAAGCTGACGCTGATAGGCGTCAGTGGCGGCGCGCCGCGTAGCATCAGTTTCAGCGGACCGTGGGCGCAGTTCAGGCTGTTCGGCGCCGGGCAACTTACCGGCGTTCAGGAGGGGACATTCAGCGTGCGCTTTAACGTGGACGGCGGAGCGATGGTGTACCGGGTACATACCGATACGGAAGATAACCCCTTCACCGGCGGGCTGTTCAGTCAGTTCCGGCTGCCGGATACCCTGTACTGAGGAGGCTGAAATGAGTCAGGACGCACTCACGCACATTATTGTTACCGGCCAGGATCCGCGCGGCCTGCCGGAGTTCAGCGCCCTGCGGGAAGAGATCAACAAATCGTCTCACCCGTCGCAGCCGGAGCTGAACTGGAAACTGGTGGAATCGCTGGCGCTGGCCATTTTTAAAGCCCATGGCGTGGATCTGCACACGGCCACCTACTACACCCTGGCGCGCACCCGCACGCACGGCCTGGCCGGATTTTGCGAAGGGGTGGAGCTGCTGGCGGCCATGATAAGCCACGACTGGGACAAATTCTGGCCGCAGGATGAGTCAGCCCGCACCGGGATGCTCGACTGGCTTAATTCGCGCACCGGTAATATTCTGCGCCAGCAGCTGTCCTTCTCCGGCGCGGACCTGCCGTTACTGTACCGCACCGAGCGGGCGTTACAGTTGATTTGCGACAAACTCCAGCAGGTGGAACTGAAACGCCAGCCGCATGTGGAGAACCTGCTTTATTTTGTGCAGAACACACGTAAGCGGCTTGAGCCGCCGCCGAAAAGCAGCGTGGACATTTCGCCGCAGACCACCGTCAGAACGTTGATCTACGCCCCGGAGAGTACGCAGCCCGTCACGGAGGAAAACCTTCCGCCCCTGCCTGAGTTGCCGGAAATGAAGGTGGAAGTCCACCACGGCGCGGTGGAGGATACAGAGCCTGTCGCCAGGGCCACGTCAGGCCGGACTATAAAAGGCTTTATGGCCGGTGTCGTCTGCGCTGCGGCTGTCGCTGCCGTCCTCTGGTGGTGGCAGGTGTACCCGATGCAACAGCAACTGGCGCAGGTCAGGGACACGGCGCAGGGCGCGGCAACGCTCTGGCTGGCTTCGCCTGAACTGGACAGTTACGGGCAACGGTTACAACAGCTTCCCGACGCCTCGCCGCTGCAACTGCTGGAGGCGGGGATGCAGATGACGCATACCGCAGACAGCCGCTGGCCGGAGAGTCTGCAACAGCAGCAGGCGACAGCGCAGTGGAATGAAATCCTGAAAACCCGCGCGCAAAGCAGCCCGCAAATGCGCGGCTGGCAGCAGGCGCGCCAGAATCTGCGTGACTTTGCTGACCTGATGATGCAGCGGGAAACGGAGAAGCAGGGCTTTACCCTCTCCTATATTAAAACGGTGACCTGGCAGGCGGAACGCCTGCTGAACCAGGAAACGCCGCTGGAGTCCCTGCTGACGCAGTACCAGGATGCCCGCGCTCAGGGACGGAATGCGGAGGTGCTGGAAAAACAAATTAATGAACGGCTGGATGGGGTGTTAAGCCGCTGGCTGTTGCTGAAAAACAATGTAGTGCCGGAAACGGCAACTAAAGCCCCCCCCGAAAATAATAGTTAAATCAAGGAGATTAACATGGCCAATTTAATTTATTTAACACTGAACGGTGAAAAGCAAGGATTGATTTCAGCAGGTTGTTGTTCCCTTGACTCTATCGGTAATAAAGCACAGTTACTGCACCTTGATCATATTATGGTATATGAACTGACACATGGGTTAAGTCGGGATCAAAATGTCAATCATCATTCAGTTACGATAAAAAAACCTGTCGATAAATCATCTCCTTTACTGGGAAAAGCAATTAACGATAATGAAATATTGACCTGCACTTTTGATTTTTATCGAACAAATCGATTTGGTATTAATGAAAAATATTACAAACTGGAATTAAAAAAAGCCCGAATTAGTGATATTAATTTCTCGATTGCGCATGTAGTCATTGACAGTGAAGCACAACCTCAGGAAAGTATTTCTTTTATATATGAATCCATAAACTGGGAACACTGTATTGCCGGGACCAGTGCATTCAGTTTATGGGATGAGAGGGTGTTTTAGTAAAAATTTTACAAATGAATGGAGGGTTGCACATGGTAAATCGCACAGCATCGGCACACAAAGGCATCCCAACAACAGAAAATCCGAGGGAAAGACCCCAGGTAAATACCCGGACAACAGGGAAAGGGTCTGGACACCCTCCCAAAAAACTCAGTCCTCTTGATGAGTGGAAGGCTGGCCGGGAAAAAGCGATTGGCAATCCTGACTGGTATATTTATGATAATACAATCAGGAAACTTGTATCTGAGATTAATCGGCATTTATCAACATCTAAAAACATCGAAAAATATAAGCCGCTGGACTGGAAATTGATTAAGGCAATGATATGGACTGAAACAGGTGCGACGGTAGCGGCGTGGAAAACGAGACCAATACAGATAGGAAACACAGGAGATGAGGGGATCAAAGAAGTGGTTATTCCTGCTCGCCCTAGAAAGTACAACATCATAATTCCGAAAACATGGAACACATATTTAATCAATAAGACAGATCTTATAAGGAGCAATCCAGAATATAACATCCGGGCGGGCATTGCTCTTTTAATGATAAAAATGTCAGAAACAGAAAAAGATAAAATTGTTTATGACAATGAAAATGAAGATACCTATGAAGTTGTTGAGGGTGATCGTGGTTATAGCTCCATAGCCAAGAAAATAGGTACAACACAGAGTGTTCTTACTAAACTGAATGGCGTTAAAGTCATTCACCCCGGAGATAAACTTAAGTATAAGAAAGCGCATCTGGAACAGTATATACCAGGATGGCTTTTATTTACACCTGAAAACATTCAAAAACAATATAATATAGACCCAACAAAAGCACAACCTGGTCATAGAGGGGATCACACCTATGCGGATAAAATCAGATTCACATACGCTCTCATTGTCGCAGATGAGAGTAAATAACGTTTACAAGGAATAATCAATGAACATAAAAAAAATTCTATGTCTTTTTCTTATATGTGGTGCAGCCAATGCGCATAACATCGATCCTGCGAAATGCAATAATGAGATACAACAGGATGACGTCTATTGGTGCCTTATGGATAAATACCAGCAAAGTGTTATCGCTTTAAAAAAAGAAGAAATTAATGCACAAAAAAGGCTGGAAAGATTCGATAAAAATGAAGGAAAGGAAAGAGGCCTTAATGAAGATAGGACTCTTGCATACGATTCTAACATTCACCTTGCAAGAATAACCTTCCCCGAACTTCATCGTTATTTTATCATTTACAGGGAAAAACAATGCGGCTATGCATCACTTAGTATTGGATCGCTTTCCGGTTATAGGGTTCCAATATCTTCATTATATTGTAAAACCGAGATGAATATTTCACAAATAAAATGGCTTAACGATTATATATAGAGGTTATTATGCGCAATAAGTTCCTTATTATAATTAATTTCATTATGGCATTTTTTTACTGTAACTATTTATTTGCAGAAAATGTTAACCATATCGTTATTTATGATATGCCGCAAGACTTACGGGATTTTTTTGAAACCGCTGATTCCTGTGAAGGATGGATAAGGGATTTTGATGTTCGTCAAGAAAAATTGACTTATCAGTTTGTAGAGGATTCGATTAAAAGAGACTGCTCAAACATTGAAAATAAATTACTCTCGATGAAAAACAAATACAAGAATAACAAAGATTATTCAGCAAGACTAACGGTCTATGATGATACCATCATAATATATGACGAGTATAAAAAGACGCAAATAAAAAATGAAAGTAATGAGTGATTTTGCGACTATCATTTAATGAGCTAGTGGATGTAGTTATAATGGCGGAGGAGATTCTAAGTATGCAGAAAAATTGCCTTATGTATATACATTATTTACCTCTGCAACAGGAAATAAAAATCAATGATTAGTATTGCACGGATTTTTATAATATTAGCCACGTTGATGTTTAGCTTTTCCTCAATCCATAGTACATATGCAAATAATGTTTATTATCCCAGTAAGAACAACTGTGAATCAGGAGAAGAGGCGGAACTTGTCGACTGCCTGAGAAATGAAGTCATTGAAAGCACTATAACGCTGAGAAAGGCCGAAGAAAATATCAGATTACGTATAAACAAATGGTCTGAAGTCAAAAATGCAGCACTGGATGATGCTATCCCGATTGCACTCTACAGACTGGATAAATCTAATCAAGAGTTTATTCGTTATCGTCTTGCTCAGTGCTCGTTTGCAGAATCATGGGGAAATGGTGTGGGGAGTTTTACTCGCATATATTTCTGTATGGCTGAACTAAACAGACAAAGAGCCGAACAATTGATGCATGCTGATATTCCTAATTATACAGAGGATACGAAATAATCATGACCCGTTTACTGTTATGCTTTTTACTTTTTGTGTGCAACTCATCATATTCACGCGAGGAGCCAGAATATTCAAAAACATATACCCCAGACGAGTATTATTATTTATCTTCTAAAATCCCAAAAGAAGTTCGTCAACTGATAATGAACGTAAATATGGCCCCCCCCTCGCCGCCATATTCAAGAAAGAGCTCGTACAGAAGTACGGGCTTTTTGCTTATATATCCCCCAAACCAAGGGGGGATGAGAACCACCGACCGGGGTTCGACACAAAAACGCCGGGAGCGTTTTTGAACAGAGCTTGCTCTGGCCCCGAAGGGGCGAGGTCCAGGGATGGGCTGAGTAGCGGCGCAGCCAGCTGGACAGACGACGAGCCTGCGAGGAGACTGCCCGAAGGGCGAGCGAAGCGAGTCAATTCCCCCCTCACCGCCATATTTAAGAAAGAGCTCGTACGAATGTACGGGCTTTTTTTCGCATTATGACCCGTCCATTGCCGGATGGCGGCACAGTTCACAGGCGCCTTATCCGGTCTACATAAGCGCAGCGCCACCGGGCAATAACACCACCATCCGGCTTTCAATTTTAGCCAAGAATTTCAGTGAGTTTTACTTTGCGCCCCTCGTTTGAGGAAAGCGTCGCAGCATCAGCGGTAGCAATGGCATTTGTCGCCGCTTCTCCCGTTAGCAATTTAGCAAACTCCTCGCCTGGCTCCAGACCGTTTATCACATCATGCAAGTACTGCATCTCCAGTTTCATAATTGATGAGAGCCACATCGGCGTACGTTTACCGGGTTTACCATAAGCGATTGCGCCATCCATCTCGCTGGATATGTTACCGTTGCGACGATCATCATCCTCCGCCTGGCTTTCATGCACAAGAAAGTGTGTTTTTTTGCCCGCTTTTATTAGATAACCCGCCGTGTTTTGCATATCAATGAGAATTGCACCTGTCGTGCCCTCAATTAATACATAGTGCTCAGGGTAGTGGAACGATGATCCCCACTGAAGTGTCGCGAAACGACCGCTTTCAAACTCAAGGGTGATTAGGACAACATCATCTTCATCACCAAATTTTTCACCTTTGTGCGCAACATTCCCCGCCGCCATTGAAACCAGGGATGGGGTTTCATCCATGATGAACAGTGTACAATCTAGCTCGTGAATGTGATGGTACAGATGCCCACCTGACTTTGCGCGAATCTTCTTCCATGAGATCTCATCCTGCACGTCTTCAAAACCATTACGTTTAGTGTGAACTTGTGTAACTTCACCAATTTCACCAGCTTTGATGAGCGCTTTAGCGTGGCGAACCCCGTGAAAAAAGTTCATAACGTGACCCGCCATAAAGGTAACACCAGCTTCTTTGCAGGCATCAACCATATCCTTACAATCCTGGTAATTTAAGGCGATAGGTTTTTCACAAAACACGTGTTTACCCGCTTTAGCCGCCGCAATGACTGGCTCTTTATGTAAGTAATTTGGTGAAGCAATAATTACGCAATCCACATCAGGATGGGTACAAAGCGCCTCCATCGTTGCAGTGGCGGCACAGTTCAACTCTTTCGCTATCGGAGCCGCATTTACCGGATCGTAAATCGCAGTGATTTTCGCCCCTTCAACCTTAGACATAAATCGCGCCAGTTCAGCGCCAAAATAACCTGTACCTACAACACCGTATTTCGTCATCATTTATCCTCTATTAAAATTCTTTTGTTGATTGAAAACTTTCACGACGTGCTTTTAGTCTATCCGGAATGGATAGGCCAATAATGAGTAGAATTGTTGCGGTCCAGAAAGCAACAATGAACGTTAGCGCAGCGCCTAGCCCCATTGTTATTCCAAGCCAGGTCGCCGCCATTGAATTGAATGTGCCTGATGTCGCAGCAAGATTATAAATCAGCCCGGTACCCAAACCACGAACCTCAAGAGGAAAGTAGTCGTAGAGAAATTTGGGAACCAACCCGCCAACACCTACGTTAGTCGCCATTAAACCGAATAAACATGCGCCCAGCAGTAAATAATTATCTTGCGGAATTCTGAATAACGGGAAAATGAATAAAAAGGACATGAGAAGACCAATACTGAACGTTTTCTTCAAACCAATTCTATCTGCGCACAGACCCCAAACGATATTTCCCAATACAGTGCCGAATGCCGCCGCCGTCATTAAATTAGAGACCACGCCCGTATCAAAGCCCTCTCCCGCCAAATATGTAGGCAGTAGACCAAAGATCGGCCAGTTTGCGCCGAAAATAGAGAACAGAACAATAAATACACATAATGTCAGTGGAAATTGAGCTCGATTAAATAGCCCTTTCATTGACAAAGAGAAAACTGACCAGGCACTTTGTGAATGCTTTCCGGGACCACTGAGTTTGGCTTCTTCCCACTCTTTAGATTCAGGAGCCCTGGCCCGGATGTAGATTACTAAAAGAACGGGTAGCAAACCGACAAAAAAAGCAGCACGCCAACCATACGCTTCGGCAAATGATGGCATAAAATAGGCTGCTATGATGTTACCAATACCGAAACCTGAAACCAGAAATGCGCTCGCTTTAGATTTTAAATGCTTTGGCCAACTTTCCACGGCATAAGTAGAAGCGCAAGCATACTCCCCCGCCATCCCCATACCGACAATGAAGCGACTAAGCGTCAGCATAATTACACCGGAAGCCAGGCCACTTAACCCTGTACCTACAGAATAGGCAACTATCGACCACATCATCAACGGCTTACGGCCAAATTTGTCTGCCAGCAGACCAAATAGCGCCCCGCCAAATGGTCGCCCAATAAAGGCCGCTGTGGCAAGGAATGCGCCCTCCATATCTGTCAATCCTAAGTCAGCCTTGATCAGATACATAATGTAGAAAATCAGCATAAAGTCGAAGCCGTCAAAAACGTAACCCAGCCATGCTGAAAATAAAGCATTTTTTTGTGGACGAGTTATCTCGCTATACCACGGGAAGAATTTTGCTATCACAATAAAACCCTTATTTGCTGTTACCGTCTGAAATGCTTACGGAATTAATTTTTAAGTCATATCAATTGCCGAATAAGACACAATCAACCGGCACTTTCCGACAACCGCCTGAGATCGTAGCTATGTAAGACGTATATTCATTGTTTATCATCCTTATTCGTAGCTACGTTAAGGACGTGAATACTCAAGACAAAGTCTAACGTTCTGTAACGTAGCCACGGGCTATAAGATTATCGACATGAATACTAAGCAAAGATTAGTACAGTAACTCTTTAACCTTTCTCAAAAGTGGTATTGTAATCCAACGCGATAACGGGTCTGTCTCTCATCGGTATTATTTCTCACCGCTACATTTCCGACCTCAACGTATGGTGTAAATGACTTATTCAGTTTCCAGGCTAAAGCCACATTATGTTCATAGTTTGTTTTTTTGTTATCAAATTTAATTTGATCGCTATCCATCCAGGTAAAGTTATATTCTAATTTCAACTCATCAAAAACATAACCTATATAAGTATCAAATCTATTCGTTTTCTCATCATCACTATAGTTAGCTGTCTTCCTTGCATAGTCATAACGGTAACGACCAGCCATATAAACACCAGAATCAAAATTATATTGCCCCCTTAAATAAGGCTTATAAATTGAAGTGTCTGGACCGCTTTCAAATATAAATCCAGGCTGCAAAACAAAATTGTCCGTAACTTTATAATTATAACTTACGCCCAGTTCTATAGCGTTTGCGACGAGATCGCTTAAATGCTTATCCTGCTCACCATCTACTCCTCCCGATTTAACGCTGGCATCGACATAAAAACCAATGCCGTTAGGAAGCTTTTCAATTATAGCAATACGGTCTTTATTAATTCTGGTTCTATCAGCATATTCATGCCGATAATCAAGGGTTGCCGCTTGTAGATATGATGAAAATGCTATAAACGAAACCATACCCAGAAGATATTTGTTGATTTTCATAAAATACTCCGCTCATCAATTAACTTTATTTTTGTATTTAAAAAATTATTTTATTAATAAATTACCATCACGCATGGTAAAGGAGGTTACAGACGAAACAGGTTTCCCTTTAGCATTTTCACCACCAATAAGGAAAACTTCATCACCATAACTTACTGATACACCATAGCCGAGAGGTTGTTTCATTTTACCCATATATTGCCAATGGCCATTAACCAAACCATAGACTTCATCTCGCCATTTTTTATTTATTCCTTCGTGGGAGTAAAACTTTCCATTGGTATAATTTTGTTTTGCTCCCGGAAAATTCGCGCCACCACCGACAAGCAGGACACCGTGACTATAGCCCGAAAATGCTCCGGCCAACCCTTCTTGCTGTTGTTCTCCAGGCGATGGCGGTAACTGGCTGTTCTTCAACCATGTTAGCTTGTCGTTATCCCACATGGCGCGGTAAATCACATCGGTACGTAAACCCGGTTTGAGCTCACCATTAATCAGCATCAGGAAATTATTTTCCATTACCGATGACGATCCTGCCGTCCCCGCGTCTGGCAGCTCACCGGCATTCTTCCATGTGTTCTCTTTAGCATTGTAGATAAATACGATTTTATTAAAAAAATAATCTTTGGCAGGTTTATTAAAATAATTATAGATGACTTTATTTTTTTCACTTTCATCCGCAGCCGCAGCCGCTATATCAATAAAATACTTATCAAAGATATGCTCATTAACCCCTCCGGTAATAAGTACCATCGTTTCGTTTAATTTTACTCCCGTATGCCCTGTTAATCCAACTGGAGATATAGTGTCAACTTTTTGCCATGTATTTTTCACCGGTGAGTATTTGTACACATCGCTATAAACCTGCAACGGTGATTCACTGTTTTTTTTCCCTACGCCACCAAAAACATAAAGCTCATCATTTAAAAATACCGACACGGATTGCTCACGAGCTCCACCAGGAAACGACTTTATACGCTCCCAGTCTTTATGTTGCTTTTTAAGATCAATTTTATACCAGGATGTCCCTGCGGTACCTAAGCCGACATAAATCACGCCATTATTATCAATAGCGCCAGTACCATTTTTCAGTGGTTCTGGTATATCAGGAAGCGTCGTTGCATATCCTGATGTGGTGATAGCGACTGATAAACATAGCGCCATTAGCGTCATCATTTTCTTAAAATTTTTCATCTGCATCCCCATGCGAAGAAATACAATTGGAGTAAAGCTTCATCATTAGTGATCTTATGGTGCACAATTTCAACAATGATAATGACAAAATGTGACCAAGCGCTAAAAATAATTACATGGGGTTATCATGTGCGAGGTAAAAGCACACCATGGTGATGTTAGAAGTGATTATGGGTGACCTGTTATGGTCAAACTCATTAGTGATAGCATTCGAATAAATACAACAAGAATTATGTGATGCATTTCATACTGGCTATCCCGTGGCGTATAAGCTCCTTCTGAGCATTTTATCTTTATGCCGGAAGCAGTTAATAAAATACAGCATGCTGCCATCAGAGTGAATTGTATTTGTCTTGTAGCTTCAGGTTATAGCCTCAAATCCGCTGGCGCAGTAATTGAATAACAAACATACCTTATGACTGTGTTCACATTTTTCTATCTTTTTGCTTGATGCAGCAACACTCCACAACATAACATAAAACGGAGCAAAACTTCAAAATATATAAGGCGGAACTGGATGTCACTATTAGCCAGGCTGGAACAAAGTGTACACGAAAACGGTGGGCTGATTGTCTCATGCCAACCGGTACCAGGCAGCCCTATGGATAAACCTGAAATTGTGGCTGCAATGGCACAGGCAGCGGCTTCGGCGGGTGCGGTCGCTGTGCGCATTGAAGGCATTGAGAATCTGCGGACTGTTCGTCCCCATCTTTCTGTTCCTATTATTGGGATAATTAAACGTGACCTTACAGGGTCGCCAGTCCGTATCACTCCCTATTTACAGGATGTTGACGCCCTGGCGCAGGCAGGTGCCGATATTATCGCTTTTGATGCCTCATTCCGCTCTCGCCCGGTTGATATTGATAGTTTACTGACACGTATTCGCCTGCATGGATTACTGGCGATGGCAGACTGTTCAACCGTGAATGAAGGCATAAGTTGCCATCAGAAAGGAATCGAATTCATTGGTACAACACTGTCTGGCTATACCGGCCCCATCACGCCGGTTGAGCCAGATTTGGCAATGGTGACACAACTGAGCCATGCAGGTTGTCGTGTTATTGCCGAGGGGCGCTATAACACGCCTGCACTGGCGGCCAATGCTATTGAGCATGGTGCCTGGGCAGTTACCGTTGGTTCCGCTATCACCCGTATCGAGCATATCTGTCAGTGGTTCAGTCACGCAGTAAGACGCTGAACAGGAAAAGAAAATGAACACGCTTACTATTGATATTTATGTCTCAGAGAATGATCCGACGTTAATAATGCTATCGGCAAATACGATACCCAGGCCTGAAACCTGTTTGAACACAATATCGGATAGCTGCTATTTCAGGTATCCGGCAGGACATACGTCTTGGCATCAGGAGCATAAATGCTCTGCCTTTTACATCTCATGATTAGCGTCATTGAGATTAACAAAAACTATTACTTGATCTGAATATCGTATCGTCTGAATGATGGGAAGATAAAAATACACAGACGATGACCGCAACTCTACTCAAAACCATAAGCAGGAAAGAACTATGATTACACATTCTTTCGGCATCGTTAATTATCTTGTATTATTTGGCTACCTCCTGGCCATGATGTTAGTCGGTGTCTATTTTTCCAGACGGCAAAAAACAGCAGACGATTATTTTCGCGGTGGTGGCCGGGTTCCTGGTTGGGCGGCTGGGGTCAGTGTATTTGCTACTACGTTAAGCTCAATTACATTTATGTCAATTCCTGCCAAAGCGTTTACTTCCGACTGGACGTTTATCATTGGTCAGTATCTGGCTATCGCAATTTTACCGCTGGTTTTTTATTTCTATATTCCGTTTTTTCGGAAATTGAAAGTCACATCAGCCTATGAATATCTCGAAGCACGGTTCGATGTGCGCTGCCGTCTATTCGCCAGCATGTCATTTATGTTGTTTCATATTGGACGTATCGCTATTATCACTTTCCTCACCGTGCTGGCCTTGCGCCCCTTCATTGCTATAGACCCGGTGATTTTGGTACTGTTGATTAGCGTGATGTGTATCATTTATACCTGGATGGGGGGAATTGAAGGAGTAATATGGACTGATGTTATTCAAGGCCTCTTACTTTCTGGCAGCGCGATACTGATTTTTATAGTGATATGTCTCAAAGTCCAGGGCGGCATTGGTGAAATTTTTACGGTGACGCAGCAGGCGGATAAATTCTTTCCGGCTACGCAGTTCAACTGGAGCTGGACGGAAAGCACAGTACCTGTATTGATGATTGGTTTTCTGTTTGCCAATATTCAGCAATTTACTGCCAGTCAGGATGTGGTCCAACGCTATATCGTGACTGACTCCATAGAGGAAACGAAGAAAACATTACTTACAAATGCCAAACTGGTTGCTGTGATCCCTGTTTTCTTTTTTGCTATCGGCTCGGCATTGTTTGTCTACTATCAGCAACATCCACAATTATTACCGGCGGGATTCAACACTGGCGGCATTTTACCCTTATTCGTGGTCACCGAAATGCCAGTCGGCATTGCAGGGTTGATAATCGCCGCTATTTTCGCTGCTGCGCAGTCCAGTATCTCCAGCAGCTTAAACAGCATTTCCAGTTGTTTTAATTCCGATATCTATCAGCGTTTGAGTCATAAAAAAAGAACGCCAGAAAACCGTATGAAAATAGCTAAGTTAGTTATTCTGGTCGCGGGCCTGATAAGTAGCGCGGCCTCGGTATGGCTGGTCATGGCCGATGAATCAGAAATCTGGGATGCATTTAATAGTCTGATAGGTCTGATGGGAGGGCCAATGACCGGTCTGTTCATGCTGGGCATTTTCTTTAAACGAGCAAATGCCGGGAGTGCGGTTTTAGGAATTATTATCAGCGTCATTACCGTGCTGGGCGCACGCTATGCCACTGACCTTAACTTCTTCTTTTATGGGGTCATTGGCTCGCTAAGCGTGGTGATCAGCGGCGTTATTTTCGCCCCGTTATTTACCCCGGCACCGCCATTGACGCTGGATGAAAAACCTGAACCAAAGGTGACATTATGATTTCATGATACCACGCTATACCGACACAGCACACGGTGACGCCAACGCGCGGGGCGACAATACCGGGCCAGATATAAACCATCCGTCAGATGGCGCGCTATAAACACCGTAAGAGCAAACAGATTACTCTCCAGTGATGTTCTGTCATAAGTTGGCAACGCGATGTAAATATTCCCCCTCCTTTACTTACATCGCGCTTTTTTTCATGCCGCAGACTTGATAGGCTCTGCTCTGTTCGATATTGCAGGCTTTGTGCCGCAATCAGCCCTCAAGAGCAGGAACTATATGGAGCCTCAACCCCCACGTCTTAAACCCGGAAAAATCCTTGACACTCTGGGTGCTATGCAAAAAAGCCTGACACGTGCCTCCCAGCGTATAGCGCAATATATTTTAGCCTTCCCCAGACAGGTGACACAGTCATCTATTGCCGATTTGTCGCGCGACACACAGGCCGGAGAAGCCACGGTTATTCGCTTTTGTCGCACCCTGGGCTATAAAGGTTTTCAGGATTTTAAAATGGACCTGGCCATTGAACTTGCCACTACCGAGTCTGATGACAGTAGTCCTCTACTGGATGCCGAAGTTAGCGAATCCGACGATGCCCACGCCATTGGTTTAAAATTGCAGAACACCATTAGTAATGTATTATCTGAAACGCTAAATCTGCTTGATATGCAACAGGTTCTCGGTGTCGTGGACGCCCTACGTCACTGTCACTCAGTTTATATCTTTGGTGTGGGCTCATCGGGGATCACGGCGCTGGATATGAAACACAAGCTAATGCGTATTGGTTTACGGGGCGATGCGGTAAGCAATAACCATTTTATGTACATGCAGGCTACGCTATTAAAAGCAGGCGATGTCGCGATGGGTGTCAGTCACTCGGGCACATCGCCAGAAACAGTGCATTCACTCCGATTGGCCCGACAGGCTGGCGCCACCACAGTCGCCATTACCCATAATCTGGGTTCTCCATTATGTGAAGAGGCCGATTTTTGCCTGATCAATGGTAATCGGCAAGGAATGTTGCAGGGTGACTCGATCGGTACGAAAGCCGCGCAGCTTTTCGTCTTTGACCTGCTCTATACCCTTCTTGTACAGTCCTCGCCGGAACAGGCCCGAGAAAGCAAATTACGGACAATGAATGCCCTGGACATGACAAAATAATTCCCTTCACGTACAGGCGTCATTTTCCTTTTTTGTCCATGAGTCTGCTGGACGCTTTATAGACAACAAAGCCCGGTCTCCCGGGCTCTGAAAGTCAATGCTATATTAGCTGTATGCGTGAAGCGTTCGCTGACAAAGCGCCGAGCGCACGCAGTCGTCTTTGTTGAAATGCACAATCCCTACCATTTCATCTTCTTCAAAGCGTTCCAACGCATCGCTCAACCCGGAACGCACGCCGCGCGGCAGGTCGCATTGCGTAATATCGCCATTGACAATGACCGTGACATTTTCGCCTAGTCGCGTCAAAAACATTTTCATTTGCGCCGCAGTCACATTTTGCGCCTCGTCGAGGATCACGACCGCATTTTCAAAAGTACGCCCACGCATATAGGCGAACGGGGCAATTTCTACCTTACCGATTTCCGGGCGCAAACAATATTGCATAAAGGACGCGCCCAACCGTTTAAGCAGGACATCGTAGACGGGACGAAAATAAGGCGCGAATTTTTCAGCGATATCACCGGGCAAAAAACCAAGATCTTCATCAGCCTGCAATACCGGACGCGTCACAATGATCCTCTCGACGTCCTTATGAATCAATGCTTCTGCCGCCTTTGCCGCACTGATCCATGTTTTTCCACAGCCGGCTTCGCCGGTCGCAAAAATAAGCTGTTTACTGTCGATAGCGTTCAGATAATGCGCCTGTGCTTCATTTCGCGCCTTAACAGGAGAGGTATCGCGACTATCGCGCGCCATGCCAATGGCTTCTACTCCGCCCATCTGTACCAGTGACGTGACCGATTCTTCTTCACGTTGCTTATGACTACGCGAATCTCGTCTCAACACACGCTTTGCTTCACGACGAGCTTTGATCACTGCTTTTTGTCTTCCCATGGATAGCACCTTGAGTTGTAGGTATACATCACCCGCGTTCTCTTGAACGCGATTATGCGCACACACATCTGAGGGTTGGCTTCCTTGTAAGCCTTAGCTTGCTTTTTGAAACGACGCCACACACGGCTACGCGCACCACATATGACGTCATGGGTATGGACAGTAAGAGAAATGATGAGAGCTTTTAAGGTGACAAGACCACCACCGGAGAGAGAATGTCCGTACAGGGTGTTGTAACTACTGTAAACAATGTGTCCTGGTGCGGACATTACCATTCGCGATCTCCATAGTGAGTGACCATCACTGCCGGGGAACTACCGCTATTACTACTAAGTACAACACAAAACATCAATAATGCAACAATATATTCACCAAGTATTAACCAAACATTATTGCGTCATTGTCAGTCTCTTACAGAAAGATTACACGATTATTTCATCGGCAGGAGACTAAAAAAGATAATCATTAGCTACTGCGGGTATTAATGGTGAAACCACCCATAACCCATTGAATATTCAACATATAAAAGGTTAAAATGGAGTAATTAACGAGTCCTCTCTCCCATCGCTAAAACGGCATTATTTATGCAAAATTTTGTGCGGCATACTTACGCCAGTAACGCTGACTCGTTTTAATTTTTGTCATTACTCTATTGCATCAAGGCTATTGGTACCATTAACAGGCGATTTCATATATGGCCAGTTAGTGATTACTCGAGACGTATTACGCCCGCGTTAATGGCGCTCAAGGGCTAAAAATAGTTTGAGAGAGCGTCCTCATTTACCTGAACATCTTCAGTCAATCGGTCCGGGACTTATCAGAGGGCCAGGCAGGCGTATAACGCCGCCTGGTAAAATATGTCCGATAGCAATAATGCTATCGGACATGTCGGTTATTCCGCCTGTAGCTTCGATGGCGGCGCGGAATGATAATGCGCGTCCGCTTTTGCAAAGCGTTCCTGCATCGCTGCTGTCGGCGCTTTGCCAAGCAGGCTAAAGATTACGATCCCCAGGCTGCCGAAAATGAAGCCAGGGATAATCTCATACAGATCCAGCCAGCCATATTGTTTCCAGACGATAACCGTCACCGCGCCAATAATCATTCCCGCCAGCGCGCCGTTACGTGTCATACGCGACCACATCACAGAAAACAGGACAACAGGTCCAAATGCCGCGCCGAATCCAGCCCAGGCGTAGCTCACCAGCCCCAGCACACGGTTATCGGGATTCGCCGCCAGCGCAATGGCGATCAGCGCTACCACCAGCACCATCACTCGCCCTACCCATACCAGCTCTTGCTGGCTGGCGCTTTTACGCAGAAAAGCCTTATATAAATCTTCCGTAATCGCGCTGGAGCATACCAGCAACTGACAGCTCAACGTCGACATCACCGCCGCCAGGATAGCAGACAGCAAAATACCGGCAATCCACGGGTTAAACAGGATCTGCGCCAGTTCAATAAATACGCGTTCTGAGTTTTGGTTCACCGCCCCGGCCAGCGCGGGGTTATTGTTAAAGTACGCAATGCCAAAGAAGCCCACCGCCACCGCGCCCGCCAGACACAGAATCATCCAGGTCATACTGATACGACGCGCATGAACAATACTGTGATGGGAATCCGCCGCCATAAAGCGCGCCAGGATATGCGGCTGACCGAAGTAACCCAGTCCCCAGCCCATCAGAGAAATAATAGCGACAAAATTCAGCCCCTTGAGCATGTCGACATTCTCGATGCTCTTTTGCTTGATCACTTCCAGCGACTCGCTAAAACCGCCTACGCCGACAATAACCATCACCGGCGTCAGGATTAACGCAAAAATCATCAGGCTGGCCTGAACGGTATCCGTCCAGCTAACGGCAAGAAACCCGCCGATAAAGGTATAAATAATGGTTGCCGCGGCCCCCGCCCACAGTGCGGTTTCATAGCTCATACCGAAGGTGCTTTCGAACAGTCGAGCCCCAGCGACAATACCTGACGCGCAATAGATAGTGAAAAACAGCAGAATGACCAGCGCGGAAATAATACGCAGGACTCGGCTCTTATCCTCAAACCGACCGGTAAAATAGTCCGGCAGCGTGAGCGCGTTATTGTTAAATTCGGTATGCACGCGCAGGCGCCCGGCCACCAGCTTCCAGTTAATCCATGCGCCTAACGTCAGGCCAATGGCGATCCAGCTTTCAGAGATCCCCGACAGAAAGATAGCGCCAGGCAGCCCCATTAACAGCCAGCCGCTCATATCCGACGCGCCGGCTGATAAAGCCGTAACAAACGGCCCCAGGCTGCGACCGCCAAGAATATAGTCATCAAAGTTTTTGGTTGAGCGCCAGGCGATAAACCCAATCAATATCATGCCAAAAATATAGACACAGAATGTCACCAACATCGGTGTGCTAATAGCCATCAAGGTTCTCCAAATTTATTTATTGGCACTACCGTAGCGTGCCGTTTTGTACCCTGCCGGAACGTGGCAAGGGTGTTATGTTACCAGGGCGACCGTATCCTGCCGGAAGCGGTGGTTATTCACAATCGATTTAACACACCATTTACATCAAATTTGATTGCATAGGGATACTATTTTTCTCCAGGTTGCACTCTCTCACATTTTTTGCGGTTGCACCTTTTAAAAGTGTTAACTACCGCAGAGAAAATAAATCCAGATGGTTTTCCCCGTCAGACTCCCACTTTCTTTTTTTAACAATTTATTCATTTTTAAGCTTGCAACGCAGGTCACATTTAACGCGGTTGCACAAAGTTGCAACATAGTGGATATTTTCCGCTAACTATTGGTTAGCAGATAGAGCGAATAACAGGAGTAGAGGGTATGGGAACCACCACGATGGGGGTTAAGCTGGACGACGCCACGCGCGAACGGATCAAAATGGCCGCGTCGCGTATCGATCGCACGCCGCACTGGTTAATAAAACAGGCAATCTTTAGCTATCTGGACAAGCTGGAAAATAGCGATACGCTACCGGAGCTACCTGCGCTGTTTGCCGGCGCGGCAAATGAAAGCGAGGAGCCGGTCGCGCCGCAGGATGAGCCGCATCAGCCCTTTTTGGAGTTTGCCGAACAGATTCTTCCCCAATCCGTCTCTCGCGCCGCCATCACCGCCGCCTGGCGCCGCCCGGAAACCGATGCGGTGTCAATGCTAATGGAACAGGCGCGCCTGTCGCCGCCTGTCGCTGAGCAGGCGCATAAACTGGCGTATCAACTGGCGGAGAAATTGCGCAATCAAAAATCCGCCAGCGGTCGCGCGGGTATGGTACAAGGCCTGTTGCAGGAGTTTTCCCTCTCTTCGCAAGAAGGCGTAGCGCTGATGTGTCTGGCGGAAGCGCTGCTGCGTATTCCCGACAAAGCTACGCGCGATGCGTTAATTCGCGACAAAATCAGTAATGGCAACTGGCAGTCGCATATTGGCCGTAGCCCGTCGCTGTTTGTAAACGCCGCCACCTGGGGGCTGCTCTTTACCGGCCGACTGGTCTCAACGCATAACGAAGCCAATCTTTCGCGCTCGCTGAACCGCATTATCGGCAAGAGCGGCGAGCCGTTAATCCGCAAAGGCGTCGACATGGCGATGCGTTTAATGGGCGAGCAGTTCGTGACTGGCGAAACCATTGCTCAGGCGCTGGCGAATGCCCGAAAACTGGAAGAGAAAGGGTTCCGCTATTCTTACGATATGCTGGGCGAAGCCGCGTTAACCGCCGCCGATGCGCAGGCCTATATGGTTTCTTACCAGCAAGCGATTCATGCCATCGGCAAAGCGTCTAACGGTCGCGGTATTTACGAAGGGCCAGGCATCTCGATTAAGCTGTCCGCCCTGCATCCACGCTATAGTCGCGCGCAATACGATCGGGTAATGGAGGAGCTTTATCCACGCCTGAAATCCCTGACGCTGCTGGCGCGCCAGTATGATATCGGTCTCAATATCGACGCCGAAGAGGCGGATCGTCTGGAGATCTCACTCGATCTGCTGGAAAAACTCTGCGTCGAACCCGAACTGGCGGGCTGGAACGGCATTGGCTTTGTGATCCAGGCTTACCAGAAACGCTGCCCGCTGGTCATTGATTATTTAGTCGATCTGGCCTCCCGTAGCCGCCGTCGGCTGATGATTCGTCTGGTGAAAGGCGCCTACTGGGATAGCGAAATCAAACGCGCGCAAATGGAAGGGCTGGAGGGTTATCCGGTTTATACCCGCAAAGTGTATACCGATGTCTCTTATCTGGCCTGCGCGAAAAAATTGCTTGCCGTACCTAATCTGATCTACCCGCAGTTCGCGACCCATAACGCACACACACTGGCAGCGATTTATCATCTGGCCGGGCAAAATTACTATCCGGGTCAGTACGAATTCCAGTGCCTGCACGGCATGGGCGAACCGCTGTATGAACAGGTCACCGGTAAAGTAGCGGACGGAAAACTTAACCGTCCCTGCCGTATTTACGCGCCGGTGGGAACACACGAAACCCTGCTGGCCTATCTGGTACGACGCCTGCTGGAAAACGGCGCCAACACCTCTTTTGTCAACCGCATCGCCGATGCCACCCTACCGCTCGATGAACTGGTGGCCGACCCGGTCGAGGCCGTGGAAAAACTGGCGCAGCAGGAAGGTCAGGCTGGCATACCGCATCCGAAAATTCCGCTGCCGCGCGATCTGTACGGCGAAGGTCGGATAAACTCCGCCGGACTTGATTTAGCGAATGAGCATCGCCTCGCCTCGCTTTCTTCTGCCCTGTTAAGCAACGCCATGCAGAAATGGCAGGCCAAACCTGTGCTGGAACAACCGGTGGCCGACGGTGAGATGACGCCGGTTATCAACCCGGCGGAACCGAAAGATATTGTCGGCTGGGGACGCGAAGCGACAGAAAGCGAGGTTGAACAGGCATTGCAAAACGCGGTCAATCAGGCGCCGGTTTGGTTTGCGACGCCGCCGCAAGAACGCGCCGCTATTTTGCAGCGGGCGGCGGTATTGATGGAAGACCAAATGCAGCAGTTGATTGGCCTGTTGGTGCGTGAAGCGGGGAAAACGTTCAGCAACGCCATTGCCGAAGTGCGCGAAGCGGTAGACTTCCTCCATTATTATGCCGGTCAAGTGCGTGACGATTTCGATAACGAAACGCATCGCCCGTTAGGGCCGGTAGTCTGCATCAGTCCGTGGAACTTCCCGCTGGCCATTTTCACCGGCCAAATCGCCGCCGCGCTGGCGGCAGGTAACAGCGTTCTGGCGAAACCGGCAGAGCAGACATCGCTGATTGCCGCCCAGGGCATTGCCATTTTGCTGGAAGCGGGCGTACCGCCGGGCGTCGTGCAACTGTTGCCGGGACGGGGAGAAACCGTCGGCGCCCAGCTTACCGCCGATGCGCGTGTACGCGGCGTGATGTTTACCGGTTCCACGGAGGTCGCGACGTTGTTGCAGCGCAACATCGCCACGCGTCTTGACGCCCAGGGCCGCCCTATTCCGTTGATTGCGGAAACCGGCGGTATGAACGCTATGATTGTCGACTCTTCCGCGCTCACCGAGCAGGTGGTCGTGGATGTGCTGGCTTCCGCTTTCGACAGCGCCGGACAACGCTGTTCCGCGCTCCGCGTGCTGTGTTTGCAGGACGATATCGCCGAACATACGCTGAAAATGTTACGCGGCGCGATGGCGGAGTGTCGGATGGGGAATCCAGGCCGTCTGACGACCGATATCGGGCCGGTGATCGATAGCGAGGCCAAAGCCAACATTGAACGTCATATCCAGACAATGCGCGCCAAAGGCCGCCCGGTTTTCCAGGCCGCGCGTGAAAACAGCGATGACGCGCAGGAATGGCAGACCGGTACGTTTGTTATGCCCACGCTTATTGAGCTGGAAAACTTCGCAGAACTGGAAAAAGAGGTCTTCGGGCCCGTGCTGCACGTCGTGCGTTATAACCGTAACCAACTGGCGGAGCTTATCGAACAGATTAACGCTTCCGGCTACGGGCTAACGCTGGGCGTACATACCCGTATTGATGAAACCATTGCGCAAGTCACCGGTTCCGCCCATGTCGGCAACCTGTACGTTAACCGTAATATGGTGGGCGCGGTCGTCGGCGTCCAGCCGTTTGGCGGCGAAGGACTGTCCGGCACCGGGCCAAAAGCGGGAGGACCGCTCTATCTCTACCGCCTGCTGGCACACCGCCCGCCCAATGCGCTCAATACGACGCTGACTCGTCAGGATGCGCGTTACCCGGTGGATGCGCAGCTTAAAACCACGCTACTCGCGCCGTTGACCGCCCTGACGCAATGGGCGTCGGATCGTCCGGCGCTACAGACGCTCTGCCGACAATTCGCCGATCTGGCGCAGGCCGGCACGCAGCGCCTGCTACCGGGACCGACCGGCGAGCGTAATACCTGGACGCTGTTGCCGCGTGAACGGGTATTATGCCTGGCTGATGACGAACAGGACGCGTTGACGCAGCTTGCCGCTGTTCTCGCCGTCGGCAGTCAGGCGCTATGGTCAGACGACGCCTTCCACCGCGATCTGGCGAAACGTCTCCCCGCCGCCGTTGCGGCGCGTGTCCAGTTTGCGAAAGCGGAAACGCTGATGGCGCAGCCGTTTGACGCGGTGATTTTCCACGGCGACTCCGACAAGCTGCGAACCGTTTGCGAAGCCGTCGCCGCCCGCGAAGGCGCGATAGTGTCGGTACAGGGGTTCGCCCGCGGCGAAAGCAATATACTGCTGGAACGGCTCTATATTGAACGTTCGCTGAGCGTAAACACTGCCGCCGCTGGCGGTAATGCCAGCCTGATGACAATTGGCTAATACTGTGGTTAATTAAGGCTCCGTCAATGGAGCCTTTTTACTCGCGTCAGAGGACCGTATGAAACGAATTTTCCTTACCTGCGCGGCGTTGTTGTTCAGCAGTCAGGCGTTGGCCGATGAGTGTGCCAGCGCCAGTACGCAGCTGGAAATGAATCGCTGCGCCGCCGCGCAATACCAGGCGGCAGATAAAAAGCTGAACGAAACCTATCAAAGCGCGATTAAGCGTGCGCAACCGCCGCAGCGCGAGCTGTTGCAAAAAGCGCAGGTGGCATGGATTGCACTGCGGGACGCCGATTGCGATCTGATTCGCTCAGGTACGGAGGGCGGCAGCGTGCAACCCATGATCGCCAGCCAGTGCCTGACCGATAAAACGAACGAACGCGAAGCGTTTTTAGCCTCGCTGCTGCAATGTGAAGAGGGTGATTTGAGCTGCCCACTGCCGCCAGCCGGTTAACGCACGCGAATCCCTTCAATAATAATGCGCTGAACGCTTTCGACCGTTTGGTTAAAAAAGGCTTCATCGCGAAGCGTCGCGCCGGTTACCGCCTCAACCTGAGGGGCAAAATCGGCGTAATGTTGCGTGGCGGCCCAAATCATGAAGATCAAATGGTGCGGGGAGACGGGCGCCAGTTTCCCGCTGTGCCCCCATCCGGCAATCAGCGCGGATTTTTCATCTATCAACGCTTTTAGATCGCCGGTCAGTTCCTCCATTAAGAGCGGCGCGCCCGCCAGCATCTCCATGCAGAAGAGCCGCGACGCCTGCGGATAATCACGCGAAACCTCCAGCTTGAGACGGATATACTCTTTGATGGCCTCCAGAGGGGAAAATTCTGCGCGAAACGCCTTGAGCGGCGCCAGCCAGACATCCAGGATCTGTCGCATTACCGCGACATACAGCGCCTCTTTCGAAGGATAATAATAAAGCAGATTGGTTTTGGAGACGCCTGCCCGCTCGGCGACCTGCTCAAGACGCGCGCCATGGATACCATACTGGGAAAAAACAGCAAGCGCGGCGGTTAAGATAAGCTGCCGTTTTGCACCGGTGGCCTGCGAGCGTTTCCCGATTTTTTTCTCTGTGCGTTGCGACATGCGCCCTCTCCTTTTTGTCAGGACGCAAGCATACCAAATCCGGCTTATAAACAAAAAAACCGCCGGAAATCCGGCGGCGGTGGCGCATGACGCTTTTTAGCGTGAAACGCTCAGCGTCTTGCTGTTGTGACGCAGGCTAGCTATTACGGTTACTGCTTTTGCCCCCTTTTTTGCCTGCTTCGGATGCACGCTGCGGGTCATTCTTAAAATTGCCCCCGCTGTGCTGACCACCTTTACGACCTGCTTCTGATGCTCTTTCGCGGTCTTCCGCAAAATTACCGGAACCGCCACGATGGTTTGCCATTACTGACCTCCGTCATAGATTAGACATCATATTGCATAGGTAATGAGGAGTATCTCCTCGCGCAGCGTATGAACGATATCATCAGTAACGCCGCGTAACATTAAGCATAGTGAAAAACGCCGTGGTAGGCCGCTTACCGAAATATTCTGCAACATTAGAAGCCGAATATGCAGAATAATAACCATAAGAAATAAATAAGTTATTCTTATATTTGGGAAAATCAAAGCGCTTAAAAATGTATCATTTTGCAACAAAGGTCGCCAAATTAATTATTGTTATAAATCAAAGAAATGGCGCTGAAATTTGCACTCTTCACAGGAGGGCATATCTTTAAATAGACGTAGCGAATCGCTACACACCTGATTAATCTGAGGAGTAGTACAAATGGCAAAGATTCTGGTGCTCTATTATTCCATGTACGGACACATTGAAACCATGGCGCACGCGGTGGCGGAAGGGGCAAAGAAAGTCGACGGCGCAGAGGTCATTATAAAGCGTGTGCCAGAAACAATGCCGCCTGAAATCTTCGCAAAAGCTGGCGGTAAAACACAAAACGCACCGGTTGCCACCCCACAGGAGCTGGCGGATTACGATGCCATTATTTTTGGTACGCCAACCCGGTTTGGCAATATGTCAGGCCAGATGCGTACCTTCCTGGACCAAACCGGCGGACTGTGGGCATCCGGCGCGCTATACGGCAAGCTCGGCAGCGTGTTCAGTTCTACCGGAACGGGCGGCGGCCAGGAGCAGACCATCACCTCGACCTGGACTACTCTTGCCCATCATGGGATGGTGATCGTCCCGATAGGCTATGCCGCACAGGAACTCTTTGACGTCTCCCAGGTTCGCGGCGGCACGCCTTACGGCGCAACGACTATCGCCGGAGGCGACGGTTCACGTCAACCAAGCCAGGAGGAACTCTCTATCGCTCGCTATCAGGGGGAATACGTCGCCGGTCTGGCAGTCAAACTCAACGGCTAATCTTCAACAGGAGGATTCGAATGCCAACTCAAGAAGCAAAAGCGCACCGCGTCGGCGAATGGGCAAGCCTGCGTAATACGTCGCCGGAAATTGCCGAAGCCATTTTTGAAGTCGCTCACTATGACGAGAAACTGGCAGAAAAAATATGGGAAGAAGGTAGCGATGAGGTGCTGATCAAAGCCTTTGAGAAAACGGACAAAGACTCGCTCTTCTGGGGCGAACAAATCATCGAACGTAAAAACGTATAACACAAACGCCCCCGCCTGCGCGGGGGCATACGGCTATTTTGCGGCAGTGTTCATGACGTTATCAAACTTATCCAGCGGACAGAAGCCGTTCGCATCCACCGGACATCCTTTCAGTTCCAGCGTTACCCTTTGCGCGGGCGATTTAAGCGTTAATGCTTCCGCGTTACGTAACTGCCGGGCGCTCTGGTAGACATACTCAATTTTCATCAAATCCCGGTTAGCGTTGCCGTCATGCCAGCGTTGGAAGACAAGCTGACCGCCAATCGGCGTTCTCTCATACTGGTCATGGAGCTGATAGGGTTTAAAATCCAGGGCCGTCAGCAGCGACGCGATATTGGAATCATGCCCCACCAGCACGGTAACCTTTGGCGCGCTAACGCGATCGGCAACCAGCACCTTATCGATATATTTCACCAGCGGCGCAGCGACATTGCGTGCCACCGTGGGTGAGGTAAACAGGCTGTCCTGGTAGCCGTTTTTCAGTTTTGACAGCACCTTCCACTGCCGATCGGTGTGGATCCCGCCCCAGGCGACCTGATCCATCGGAAACCCTTCGTAATATTGCAGGGTAAACGCGTCCACCAGCGAGTTCCCTACTTTCAGCGGCCCCTGCACGCCAGGCTCTTGCTGATAGTTCGCGCTGAAGGTATCTTTCGCGTCGATTAGCGAACACTGATGCTTCTCTTTGCAGGACGGCGAGTCCTGATAATGCGTTATCTGCTCAAGCAGTTTATAACTCTCATCAAGATGTAGCTGACTACGCGCCTTTTCCATCGCCTGTACGGCCTGTTGCCGGAACGCGGCGGAATCATCGGTAATTACCGGATTGAAGGTAGGGTCCATAGTGCCCATTTTTTCCTGATGATGAACAGGAATATCACAGCCGGGGAAAGCGCCGGTAATGAAAAATTGCGCGGTGGCGACGGTGCGCTGCAAACTATTCGCATAGGCATATACCGTGTCGGGCGCCGGACATTCTCCCGACGGTATCAGCCCCTGCGCGACCAGCCATTCACGTGTGTAGTGTCCCATATAGACTTCCAGCACGCCGCCTTTCGTCGTCAGTTGCCCGCCGGGAACGTCCCACGCCGGCCAGGCGTTCGGCGTCGACTGCGCCAGTACGCTGCCATTATTCGCCAGCGGCGCCCGCAGATTATGGCGGCTCATCATCAGCACCTGTTGTAATTGATAACCCTCCGGCGTTGTCTGCGCCTGTACGGCGGATGACAACAAAACAGCCCCTGCCACAGCAACAGCGAGTAATGATTTTTTCATCCCTATGACCTCTTGTTGTTATCAAATCGTTCTGAGTGTGACAGAAATGGATCATTTTTCCGGGAACGATTTCGCAAAACGGGGGTTTTTCTTACAGTAAACGCGTTAGCGCCGGGAAACCCCGGCGCATATTCAGAACGTTTTTGCCCACCACAGCCGAAGCTTCATGCCCCAATAGCTGGTCCAGCCGCTGGTGGTGAACACAACCCGACCTTGTGAAACCACCACCAGCGTTGGCGTCACGCTGATTTCCCATCCAGCGGATAAGGCGCCGTTAGCATCATTGATGACCGGGAAGTCAACGCCCTTGCGCGCCAGCCAGCGGGCAACCTCAGCGTCATCGCCGGAGCGGAGCGCAACGGTCATGACGTTTTCCCCTTCCGCCGCCAGGCGAGCGACCGCAGGCGTAGTAAAGCGGCATACCCCGCACCAGCTGGCCCAAAAATAGAGCAGTACGGGGCGTTCTTCGCTCAATGTCGCCAGAGTTGTCGACTCTCCCGTCAGCGTACGTAATGGTGTCGCGGCAAACGCCGGAGGCGCCTGCGGCGCGCGCCAGACGTCCATGACCACCATTATCGCGATGAGGAGCGCCAGAAAAACCGCGGCTTCACGCAGCCAACGCCGCAGTTTACCCGCCATTGGCAGCCGCCAGTTTTTCTTTCACCACCGCTTCCAGCGTATCCCAGGGCACTGCGCCCGGAATCAGCTCGTCGCCAATGATCGTCGCTGGCGTTCCTTGCACGCCGACCAGCCTTGCCAACTGCAAATTAGTGCGTATCGTTTCCATGCTTTTTTCATCCAGAGTCACTGGCGTAGCCCCAGCTTTCTGCTGGGCCTGTTTAATACTGTCATCCGTATGGTAACCGCGCTTTTGCATGAGTTTTTCATGTAGCGCGAGGAACTGTTGCGGATGCTCGCGCCAGGTGGTCAGCGCAATACGCGCCGCCAGTATGGAACTCTCTCCTTTAAATGGCAGCGGTTTAATAATGACCGCAACGTCAGGATATTTCTGCACAATCTTTTCCAGCATCGGATCGAGCTGTTTGCAGTACGGGCAGTTGTAATCCGTAAAGTTCACCAGCGTCAGCTTAGGGTGTTTAGCGCCTATCCGCGGGCTGGCAGGATCGTTAAACAACGCCGCATGGATCAGATTTTCAATCTGCTTTTCCTGATCCGGCGTAAAAGGAGCGGTTTCTTGCGCGATGCTCAGCGTCGAAAACAGCGCCAGCAGCAAAACAATCATGTATTTCATTGGGTTATTCCTTTCGCTTTTTTCAACGTTTGTAATACCGCATCGCGGGTCAGCAAAGTGGGCAATGCCTCCCCTTCCGGCAAGCCGGGGCCATATACCTGATTAAACGGCACGGCGACCTGGCCACGCGTTTTCAGAAAATCTGTAATGGCATCGGACGGCAGCGTCCAGTCTCCCCGCAGCGCCACAACATCCGGCTGTTGCAAGGCAGCCTGTACATCCTCTTTTTGCAGGACGTTGTATTTATTCACTTTACAGGTAATACACCAGTCCGCAGTGACATCGACAAATACCCGCTTATGCTGCGCCAGCGCCGACTGGATTGCCTGTTCACTCAACGGTTGCCACTGAACCGTGTCTTGCGCGCTCTTTGACGCAGTGAAGCCGAAATGCGGCAGGAGTAACGTCGCCAGCCAGATAGCCGACCCCAGCATCATCAGACCGAGGATCCTGCGCAGGACATTCATCCAGCGCCCGGGGCGCGGTAAACGTAGCGCAAGCCCTGGTCGTAGCGCGACCAGTAGCCACGGCGCGCTCATTCCCAGGCCAAGCGCAAGGAACAGCCCCCACAGCGTCGGCAGCGACGCCGTGAGCGCCACCGCGACCGCCGTGCCCAGAAACGGCGCGCTACAAGGCGTCGCCAGCAGCGTGGCGAATGCCCCCTGCCAGAAATGTCCCGACATACCGTTACCGCCGTAAGTGGCCAGTTTCGTGGTCATAGATGAGGGAAGCCTGAACTCAAAAAGCCCGAACAGGCTGGCGCTAAACAACAACATAACCAGCGCCATAAAACCAATAAACCATGCATTCTGGAACTGGACTCCCCAGGCCAGCGCATGGTTTGACAGGCGAAGGAGGGTCATAAACGCCGCCAGCGCCATAAATGACGCAATGATACCGGCGACCGAAGCCAAAAATTGTCGCCTGATGTGAGAGCGGCTTTTTTCCTCTACCAATAAAATAGAGCCAAGTTTCATGCCCAGAACCGGCAGTACGCAGGGCATTAAATTAAGAATCAGTCCGCCGATCAGCGCCATCATTACAACTTGCCAGAAAGGTAGCGCCGCATTGTCCGGCGTTTGCGCTGGCGCAGCGCCAATGGTTTGCGTGCTCTCCTGGGCGATAGCGCCATCGGCTAACACGAGGGTCAGCGATTTGTTGCGCAAATCGGGCGCCTTTTCGCCCCAACTGTCCATCACCGGCACCGTCGCCTGTAACCTGTCGCCCTCTACGCGCAGGCGAGGCTTCGCAAAATCGACGTCATCTACGGTGTCAAGATAGAGCCCGGGCGATGACCAGCCCGCCGCTCGCGTAGCAGTGACCACCAGTTCTCCCGGGCGATAGCCGACCTCAAGCGAGTCCGTCAGTCCACTGCGGAGCGGAACTTTACCCATCGCCCGCGCATAGTCATGGGCAAAATCGGCATTCTGCACAGTAGGCGTCACGGAAAAGGGGTAATCGGTCAACAGACAAACATTGCTGCAGGTTGATAACGTCAACACGCCGCTCAAGGTCGCGGGCGGCGTACCGCGCACGATCATCGGAAAGGTCACCTCGTCGTGATATCCCTGGGTGGTGATATTCGCCACATCAAAGCGCGAGGGGGTTGGCCAGAACCAGCTTACCTCAGGCATGTCGCCTTTCCAGGCGATAGAGGGCGCCACGCCCCCTTCCCCCGGCGCACGCCAGTAGGTTTTCCAGCCGTTTTCCAGTTTGACATCCAGCAACAGCCGGGTCTCACCGTTAGCGGACGTATCGGCACGTAGCCGTATACTGGCATGGTCGTTATCGGGCGAACGCAGCCAGCCGCTTTCCGCCGCCCAGGAGACGGGCAGCCAAAGCCATAACAGGCAGAACAGTATCCGCCTGAACAAAATCATCATATTTTTTCTCCGTGAATGAGTAATTAACCGTTAGTAATAACCGGTCTGTCATTCACGGAAGACACAAAATCGTAGATGTACCCGTAATGTGGGCGGCGAAATAGCCCGTGGAGGCGAAAACGGCAGGCGCATGCCCCGGACAGGCGCCAGTAAGGAAAGCAGTAGACAAAGCGCAAGGATAGCGCCTTCAAAGAGTACCGGAGGCGCCGCCAGCAGCGACTTGGCGCTTAATTCACAGGGAGTGACCGGCGAGCCGTCATCTGTCGAGGAGGGAGCGCTGACCACCGCAGCAGAGGCCGTCGCCTGCATCTGCAAGGCGTGCAGGCCCGCCATGCGTTGCGCGGTACAAACCATTACCACGACACATGCAAGGCAAAGAAACCACCAGCCCATCCGTTGTTGTTTCGCCATTGCGCCCTCACTGTTTAACGCGAGTTATCTTAGCCACTGGCGCGGTTTTGGCAACCTTTCCCCTGTAAAGTTATGTCGGCGCGCTGCGCAACCTTCTGATAGTCGAACAACGTAATTTATTCTTACTAATGATATAACTGGTGTTTTCATACGCACTTTTCAGGTTTACCCTACACTTAGTGGAGAAACCTTTTTGGGGTCCCTTCTGTATGTATTGATTTAGCGAGATGATGCTATGGAACTTAAGGATTATTACGCCATTATGGGCGTGAAACCGACGGACGATCTCAAGACGATTAAGACCGCCTATCGCCGACTGGCCCGCAAGTACCATCCAGATGTCAGCAAAGAACCCGATGCCGAAGCCCGTTTCAAAGAGGTTGCTGAAGCATGGGAAGTGCTGAGTGATGAGCAACGGCGCGCCGAGTATGACCAGTTATGGCAACACCGTAACGATCCACAATTTAATCGCCAGTTCCAGCAACACGAAGGCCAGCCGTATAACGCCGAAGATTTTGATGATATTTTCTCGTCTATTTTTGGTCAGCACGGTCGCCATTCGCACCACCGCCACGCCGCACGCGGTCATGATATCGAAATTGAAGTGGCGGTATTCCTGGAAGAAACGCTGGAAGAGCACCAGCGTACGATTAGCTATTCCGTCCCCGTTTATAACGCGTTCGGCCTGGTGGAGCGGGAAATTCCCAAAACATTGAATGTGAAAATCCCGGCTGGCGTCAGCAACGGGCAACGAATCAGACTGAAAGGCCAGGGCACGCCGGGGGAAAACGGCGGACCTAATGGCGATTTATGGCTCGTTATCCATATTGCCCCGCATCCGCTCTTTGATATTGTCAATCAGGATCTGGAAGTCGTCCTTCCGCTTGCCCCATGGGAGGCGGCGCTCGGCGCTAAGGTGTCTGTGCCAACGCTTAAAGAGCGTATTTTGCTGACCATTCCCCCCGGCAGCCAGGCTGGTCAGCGGCTGCGTATCAAAGGAAAAGGATTATCCAGTAAAAAGCACACTGGCGATCTCTATGCCATCATCAAAATCGTTATGCCGCCGAAACCTGACGAGAAAACAGCTGCCCTGTGGCAACAACTGGCGGACGCGCAGTCGTCCTTTGACCCACGCCAGCAATGGGGGAAAGCATAATGGCTAACATCACTGTCACCTTTACCATCACCGAATTTTGTTTGCACACCGGCGTGACGGAAGAGGAGCTAAACGAAATCGTCGGACTTGGCGTAATTGAGCCTTACGAAGACGATAACGCCGACTGGCAATTCGACGATCGCGCAGCGAGCGTGGTACAACGCGCGCTACGCTTACGCGAGGAGCTGGCGCTCGACTGGCCTGGGATCGCGGTCGCGTTAACGCTGCTGGAAGAGAATTCACGGCTGCGCGAAGAAAACCGGTTACTGCTGCAACGCCTTTCTCGCTTTATCTCGCATCCCTAATCCACGATAAAGGCAATAAACCGAGGGTGGGCTTTCTGCCCACCCCGGATTTACATGCACCCGATATAATACCAGAATGCCTCTGACATACTTCCCCCAACGGAAGAAATATAGCCTTTCACCGCGCACAACCCGATCAACGAACCGCCAATGTCAGCCATTAATGCGCCATTGCGAAGATCATCGTTTAAATAAAGACCAGCCACACGTTCACATTTTTTAGATACGTCGGTTATTTTTACACGTTAGCGATCATTTATTGCCTGAAGAATATATTCTTTCACTGTTTTGTACTCTCTGGTTGATACGTACCTTCTCCCTGTCAATGCCGGGTAAAATGTACCGCTGCGCTTACAGGTTGCGGTATTTATAAATAAGAAATACAACAGTCACTTACAGTTTAATAATTGAGCGTTATAACATCCACTACCGCCCAATATTTACACCAAGCCTAAAATACAAAAATGTAATAGAATGTAAACAAAATAAGAGCATAAAATAAATAACTTATTAAAAAATCAATATAAATAGAGTGGTCAATAAAAAACGATCGTTTTCAACGAGTTATGTTTCTCAGATTTTCATCTATCCTGAATAGGCTTGCGGAAAATGTAATTTACACCATTGACTATTTCACTTAAAAGGTTTCTGTAATGGAATGGAAGGTCGTTGATACAGTTATAAGTCCCTCTACCGGAGTGTCGTTCTCATGCATACATAGCCTAAAAAATCTTAGATTGACCTTATGGTATCAGGCAGATGTTTACATGCCTCCAGGTAGCATTATCATCCCCTTTAATAAGGGGGTCTTAATAAACGATAAACTTTATCCCGTTACTGTTTACAACGTTACCAGGTTTAATCCTGTTCTATGGAAATCGCTTAAAGAAAATAGCCACTGTCCTGGTAACTGCAATCCTAAACCAGAAGCCTGCAGTTATCCTTTCGAGTGTCTGGTATCCGTTTGCCCATTTGGTTTAACCAGAAATATTCAAATAGATAATAAGAAAGTTTAGGAAATAAAGTATGCATTAGCCATACTACTGATTAAGTGTATTCGCGCACGTTTGCAGTATTTTGCAGTTAAATATGTTTGATATAAAAATTGTACAGTTCGGATATTTTTTAATTCGTTTAATCTAACCTTCACTTTGGCAACGAGGAGCCGGTACAGAGGATATTACTGATGGCCGGCAGACAAAGAAACGCATTGCTTTTAACACTGTATAAATTCCATCCGTGACATTCTTATTTAGTGATATTTCACCAGAGCAATCATCTTACCTTTATTGTGCATAAAAATCAGCAAGTAGTGTTTAGAAAAAATAATGTTTTAGACAAAAGCTCTGCGCGTCATGCTGATCGCCAAAAGCATAACGGGCTGACATCATGTCAGCCCGTGGGTTTACCCCTGCCCTGATACTTACGGTACGCTTATCGTCATATTGTCATGACCGACAATGACAGGGCCCGGGTAATTTTTCATGGCTTCCTGTTGCCAGACGTCATCCGCAACCGTCGCAGGCACCAGATGACTTAACACCAGTTTTTTCACGTGGGCCTCGCGAGCAATCTTACCGACATCTTCAATCGTGGTGTGATGCGACGCAATCGCTTCAGCCAGCGTTTTTCCGTTGCCAATACTATTAGCCAGTTTTGCTACCGAAGGGACATGTACCGCCTCATGTACCAGGATATCCGCCCCTTGGGCAAACGTTGCAAGCGGCGGAAACCAGGACGTATCGCCAGAGAAGACGATTCGCTTACCCTGGGTATCAAAACGGTAAGCAAACGCTTCACCGTCCGGGAAAGGGGAATGAGGCACTTTTAGCGCGCTTATTGTGACCAGTTCATCTTTATAGATGACGCCCTGGCCAATATCGGTCGCCTTAACCAGGTTGCGCGGATCGGGTTTCCCCTCTTCTTCCATGCGTAGCGTGATATCCCTGTCAAAGACCTTCCAGCTAGCCTTCGTCATCGCCTGGGTTCCCGGCGGGCCATACACCTGTATGGTATGGTCTTTCAGACCACTTGCCCAGGCATTCATCAGCAAGGAAGGATAATCCAGTATGTGGTCGCTGTGCAGATGGGTGAGCAAAATAGTATTGATGTTGCGCAGTGGAATGCCGTTTTTCACCAGTTGCAGACTGGCGCCGTAGCCGGCATCTATCAGCCATATTTTATCGCCGATAGTGAGCGCCGTCGCTTGCGGTAGTCTGGCTGTATTGAGCAAAGAAGGCCCGCCTTTGGTGCCCAGTAAAACAATGTTGATCTCTTGAGGCGCAGGAGCACCGGCAGCAATGGCAAGGTGGCTTTGCGCCAGCATACAAACCGCCAGCATAGCGACGCTTTTTTTCATCATGTTTTTACTCTTCTTAGTTGAGAAAAGAGGGAACTTCACGTTGGCGAAACTGCGAAGGAGAACAGCCAGCAAGGCGATTAAAGAAACGGGCGAAATAAGCCGGATCTTTAAAACCTAATTGCCAGGCGATCTCGTTGACAGCATTGTCGGAAAAAAGCAGCAGTCGTTTCGCCTCGCGTAATTGCCGATCAAAAATCAGGCGTTTAGGCGGGCGATTAGCAAAACGTCGGCAAATATCGGTCAAACGAGATTCGGTAATATGCAGCTCGCAGGCATAATCGGGCACCGTCCAGTGCTGATGGAAGTGGTTGTCAATTAACAGGGTAAAGCGCTGAAAAAGTTTCAGTTCACCGCGCATCCCGGTTGCGGCGTGATCGTCCAGCTTCGCATTACGCAACAGCAAGGTAAATACCGCCTGCGCCAGTAGCACCAGGGTATGTTCGCAGCCAGCCAGTTGTTCCGTGGACTCCCGCTCAATTAGCTGCCAGTAATGTTTGAGCGCCGCCAGCTCGTTGGGTTTATCCGCCAGCGACAGGCAGATTCCCGGCAGGCCAAAGGCCTCTCTGGTGCCGGGATAAAGCACTTCCAGCAGCGGCCAAACCAGCTCTTCGCGTACCGTCAGAACATGGCCATCGCTATCCGATTCGGTAATAAAAGCATGCGGCACCGAGGGCGGCGTAAGCACAAATAGCGGCGCCTGCACCGAATAGCGATGATCGTCGAGCTGTAGCTCAATCTGCCCGGTATCAAGAAAGTGCATTTGAAAAAACTGGTCGTGGCGATGCGCCTGCATATCACGACCAAAGAAATCCGCCATACGAGCAAACGACTGATAATGCACATCGTTACTGCCCATGCTTTCGTCATACTCTTTGCTGATATCAATATTGGCGATCGCACGTTGGCACATAGTTTCTCCTCAAGGGGTGGCGCGCGGACGCGATGCTTTCATGGGAATGAGCCAGATAATGGCGGCGCCGACGACTAACAGAGAAGCGACAAACCAGAGTCCGCTATTGAAGCTACCGGTGATATCTTTTAGCCAGCCAATCATAAACGGGCTAAGCGCGGAGCCAATATTGCCGGTGGCATTGATGACCGCAATGCCTATCGCCCTGGCGCGTAAACTGATCGACTGATCCGGCGTGGTCCAGAAGATCGCCATCGCGCTAAAGGAACCCGTGGATGCCATCACGATCCCCAGGAGCTGGATCAGGTTATGGTCGGTCGCCGACGCCAGCAGCCAGCCCGCGGCGGCAAACAGGAATGGCAACGCCGTGTGATGTTTACGTTCCTGATGTTTGTCCGAATGGCGGCTCCAGTAAATCATGCCCAGAATAGTACAAATCTGCGGGATCGCCGCCAGCAGGCCGATGGTGATATTGCTGCTGCCTTCATTAAAACTTTTCAGGATTTGCGGCGTCCAGATACTAATGGCGCTAAGCGTATTGGTAAGGCAAAAATAGGCCAGCGTATACATCAGTACAATTGGCGTGAATACTTCGCGCCACAGACTACGCTGCTGCATGGCGTTATGGCTGATGGCCCCCTCCGGCTGAACCAGCGTCAGGCGGTCATTATCCATCATCTCCTGCAAACATTTTTTATCCTCTGCCGTCAGCCATTTGGCTTTTGCCGGGGTATCATCCAGGTAAAACCAGACCATAATGCCTAACAAAACTGACGGAAATCCTTCCAACAGGAATAACCACTGCCATCCATGCAGATTGAATATGCCGTCCAGCGATAAAATATAGCCGGAGACAATCGACCCCAACGCGGTAGTGGCCGGCATGGCAATCATAAATAATGCGTTGGCGCGGGCGCGGAAAAATGCCGGGAACCAGTAGGTTAAATAGAGCAATATTCCTGGCAAAAAGCCCGCTTCGGTAATACCCACCAGCATTCGCAGCACATACAGGCTTTTCGGTCCCACCGCGAACATCGTGGCGGTAGATGCAATGCCCCATAGCACCATAATGGTCGCAATCCAGCGGCGGGCACCGACGATGCTCAACATCACGTTGCTGGGAATGCCGAAAATGACGTAGGTGGCGTAAAACAGCGTCGTGGCAAGGCCAAACATGGTGGCGCTTAACCCCAGATCCTGCCCCATCGTCAACCCGGCAAAACCGATGTTGATACGGTCTAAAAACGAGAAGATAAACAACACGAATAAAAATACGATCAGTCGGCGGAACAGTTTATTTATGACGGTTTGTTGACCCGTGCTGAGCGCGTTGCGCGAACTGACAGACTCGGGGCTTTCCGGAAGTGCAGATGATGTGTCGCTCATTTTTTTTCCTCTGATGGGAATTTTGTAGGGTACTACGGTTGCCCGGTAGCGCTACGCTTACCGGGCCAGGCTTAATAGACGCCGGACGCACCGGACAGGTTTTTTTCTGCGCCAAAGCGCGCCGCCAGCGCCTCCGCGCCGCGCGCCAGCAGCGTGGTGTCAACGCCGACGGCGACAAATAGCGCCCCCAGTTCCAGATAACGTTTCGCCAGTGCTTCATTGGCCATCAGAATCCCCGGCGCTTTCCCCGCCGCGCGTATCTGCACGATGGCGTTCTCAATCGCCGCCTGCACTTCCGGGTGCTGCGGATTGCCGGCAAAGCCCATATCGGCGCTGAGGTCCGCCGGACCAATAAACACGCCGTCAATGCCATCCACGTCGAGAATTGACGCCAGATTGCTCATCGCCTCACGCGTTTCAATCTGCACCAGTACGCACATGGCGTCGTTGGCCAGGTGGAGATACTCCGGAATGCGGTTCCAGCGCGATGCCCGCGCCAGCGCGCTGCCCACGCCGCGAATACCGGCAGGCGGATAACGCGTAGCCGCCACGGCGTTTCGCGCTTCATCGGCATTCTGCACCATCGGTATCAGCAGCGTTTGCGCGCCGACGTCGAGCAGTTGCTTAATCTGTACCGGATCGTTCCATGACGGACGCACCACCGGCTGGCTGGGATAAGGCGCAATCGCCTGCAACTGGGTCAACACCGTCTGCACGTTGTTTGGCGCGTGTTCACCGTCAATCAGTAGCCAGTCGAAGCCGGCGCCCGCTAACAGTTCAGCGCTGTAACTGTTGGCAAGCCCCAGCCACAAACCGATTTGCGGACGCCCCGCTTTTAACGCGTCTTTGAAAGCATTTTTCATCGTTTTTTCCTTACACAAACCGGCAACTGATCGCGCCCATGTTGCCGTAGTCGACATGGAAGGTGTCGCCCTTGCGCGCCGGCACCGGGCGGGTGAACGAGCCGCCGAGGATGATCTGCCCGGCTTCAAGCTGGACATCGTAGGGGGCAAGCTTGTTCGCCAGCCACGCCACGCCGTTGGCCGGATGATTCAGCACGCCTGCGGCGACGCCGGTTTCTTCGATCACGCCGTTGCGATAGAGCAGCGCGGAAATCCAACGCAGATCCAGCTCGTCTGGTTTGATGGGACGACCACCGAGGATCACCCCGGCGTTGGCGGCGTTGTCGGAAATGGTGTCGAACACTTTGCGCGGACGCTGGGTTTCCGGGTCGATGTTGTGGCTGCGGGCGTCAATCAGTTCCAGCGCCGGAATCACATAATCCGTGGCGTTGTAGACGTCGAACAGCGTGCAGTGGGGGCCGCGCAGCGGTTTCGCCAGCACGAACGCCAGCTCCACTTCAATACGCGGGACGATAAAACGGTCGGTGGGGATATCGCCGCCGTCATGGAAGAACATATCGTCAAGCAGCGCGCCGTAATCCGGTTCGCTGATTTGCGAGCTGGCCTGCATCGCTTTTGAGGTCAGGCCGATTTTGTGGCCTTTGAGCGTGCGCCCTTCGGCAATCTTGATATTGACCCATTCGCGCTGTACGGCATAGGCATCTTCAATAGTGATGTTGGGATAATCCAGCGACACTGCGCGAATCTGTTCACGCTGTTTTTCAGCCTGATTAAGTCGCTGAGCGATCAGGGTATGGGTCTGTTTATCGAGCATAGTTGCTTCCTGTTACGTCATTCGGTGCTGCTGCGCCGGGTGGCGACGCGGGTGCGTCTTACCCGGCCTACGGTTCGGTATTGCTTCGTGCATCGTTTTTTTTGTAGGCCCGGTCAGCGCAGCGCCACCGGGCGAAAGAGTGTGCTATTTAAATAACGCGTGTACGTTGTTTTGTTTGTAATTGAGCGTCGGATGTAACTCGGCAATCTCAAACGACAGCGCCAGATAGCGGTTCTCCATCAGGTCGGTGAAGTGGGCTTTAATCAGCCCAAACAGCATTTCGCCAACTTCCTGACGGCTCTCCAGGCTGCGCCCGGCGCCGATTTTCAGCGTCATATGCACAAACGCGTAATCATGCTTACCGTCAGCCATCTGCCAGGTATCCAGCCAGTGGGCGCGACTGCGGATACCGCCGATGGGGAAAATCCCGGTGGCGGCCAGCGCCTCGTTTACCTTGCTGAACAGGCCGGGTAAATCAGCCTGCTCGCGAATATTTTCAGTACATTCAGCAATAAAGTGCGGCATAACCCCCCCTTACGCAGGCAGCGGGAAAACAGCGTTCACCTGGCCGGTACCGGAGCTGGCGAACAGGTCGGTGATGAACTCCACCTTGCCGTCGTATTTGTCCCAACCCAGCATTCCCAGCAGCATGACCGTGTCGTGCATGTTGCCTTCGCCGTAGCAGTAGTCGGCGTACTCCGGCAACATGGTGCAAAACTCCTTGAATTTGCCTTCGCGCCACAGCTTGACCACGCGCTCGTCCATCTGGTGATCGAACTCGCGGGTGTAGCTGTTCATCCCCTCTTCCGCCCGTTGGTCATCAATAAAACGGTGCGACAGAGAACCACTGGCGAATACCGCTACGGTACCGTCATATTTCTCAATCGCCTTGAGAATGGCTTCGCCCAGTCTGCGACTGTCGGCAAAGTCATGCACAGTACAGAACGCCGAGATGGAGACCACTTTGAAGTGCTTGTCGCTGTTCATGTAGCGCATCGGCACCAGCGTGCCATACTCCAGCTTCAGGCTCGGGATGTTATGCGCTTTAGCGCGTACGCCCAGTTTGACTGCCTCGTCGGCGATCAGGTGGCCGAGCTCCGGATTACCGTCATAGTCATAGGTCATGTCGCGAATAAAGTGCGGCAATTCGTTGCTGGTATAGACGCCCTGGAAATGGTCGGCACAATTAATGTGGTAAGCGCTATTCACCAGCCAGTGGGTGTCGAATACGATAATGGTGTCAACGCCCATTTCGCGGCAACGCTTGCCAATTTCAATATGCCCATCAATGGCTGCCTGACGACAACCGTAATTTTTTCCCGGCAGTTCAGAAAGATACATCGACGGCACGTGGGTAATTTTTGCTGCTAACGCTAACTTGCCCATATCAAACTCCCCATTTTGGGATAGGATGGTCGCCCATTGAGATGCAGACGTTTTTCATTTCCGCAAACACTTCGAAGCTATATTCGCCGCCTTCGCGCCCGGTACCGGAGGCTTTCACGCCGCCGAACGGCTGGCGCAGGTCGCGGACGTTCTGGGTGTTAACGAAGACCATGCCGGCTTCAATCCCACGCGCCAGGCGCAACACTTTGCTCACGTCCTGGGTCCAGATATAAGAGGCCAGACCGTATTCCACGTCGTTCGCCAAACGTAACCCTTCCGCTTCGTCTTTGAATGGCAGCAGACAGGCGACTGGCCCAAAGATCTCTTCCTGCGCGACGCGCATACGGTTGTCGACATCGGCCAGCACGGTTGGGCGCAGGAAGTTACCGCCTTTCAGATGCGCAGGCAGGTCTGTGGGTTTTTCCGCACCGCCCGCCAGCAGCGTTGCGCCCTCTTCAATGCCGAGGCGAATATAGCCAGAGACTTTTTCCCAGTGCTGTTGGCTAATCAGCGCGCCGACCTGGGTGTTCGGGTCGGTCGGATCGCCGACACGCAGGCGATTCGCGCGTTCGGCAAAGCGCTTCACGAACTCAGGGTAAATGCTCTGCTGGATAAAGATGCGCGACCCGGCGGTGCAGCGTTCGCCGTTGATCGAGAAGATGGTGAACAGCGCGGCGTCCAGCGCGCGCTCAATGTCGGCATCTTCAAAAATCAGCACCGGCGATTTACCGCCCAGCTCCATCGAGTATTTTTTCAGGCCGGCATTTTTCATGATATTGCGACCGGTGGCGGTACCGCCGGTAAACGACACCGCACGCACGTCATGGTGGCGTACCAGCGCATCGCCCGCCGTCGCGCCGTAGCCCTGCACCACGTTCAGCACGCCTGCCGGAATTCCTGCCTCCAGCGCCAACTCGCCCAACCTGTCGGCAGTCAACGGCGACAGCTCGGACATTTTGAGCACCGCGGTGTTGCCCAGCGCCAGGCACGGCGCGACTTTCCAGGTCGCGGTCATAAACGGCACGTTCCACGGCGACACCAGCGCGCAGACGCCGACGGGCTGCACCAGCGTATAATTGAGCATTTTATCGTCAACCGGATAGGTCTTGCCGTTCATCTGCTGGCACACTTCGGCGAAGAATTCGAAGTTATGCGAGGCGCGCGGGATCAGCACGTTTTTAGTCTGGTGAATAGGCAGGCCGGTGTCGGCGGTTTCCATCGCCGCGATTTCCGGTACGTTCTGGTCAATCAGGTCACCCAGACGACGCATCAGGCGCGCGCGCTCTTTCATCGGCAGATTGGCCCATTTCGGGAACGCCTCTTTGGCCGCCGCGACAGCCTGGTTCACTTCTGCTTCACCGCCGGAGGCTACTTCCGCCAGCACGTCACCGGTCGCCGGGTTAGTGGTCTGGAAGTAGTCGTTACCTGCAACGTTTTTGCCGTTAATCCAATGATTTATCTTCTTCATTTTGCACTCTCCTCACTGACGATTCGGTTAACCAGGCGACCCACGCCTTCTACTTCCACGACAACTTCATCCCCCGGCACCACATCGGACAACCCTTTCGGCGTACCGGTGGCAATCATGTCGCCCGGTTGCAACGTCATAAATTCGCTCAGATAAGAAATCAGGAACGGGATGCTGAAGATCAGATCGGCGGTCGTCCCTTCCTGCCGCAGCTCACCGTTAACAAAGGTGCGTAACGTCAGGTTATGCGGATCAGAAACCGCCTCTTTATCCACAATCCACGGGCCTATCGGCGTCAGGCCGTCGCGGCTTTTTACCCGCAGATTCGGACGGTAGTAGTTTTCCAGATAGTCGCGGATCGCGTAGTCGTTACAGACGGTGTAACCGGCCACATACTCCATGGCTTCGGCTTCGCTCACCTTACGCGCCGTTTTGCCAATCACCACGACCAGTTCGGCTTCATAGTGCATATATTCGACGTTGTTCGGGCGCACCGACGTTTGGTGATGTTCGGTAAAGGTGTTTGGCGCTTTGATAAATACCAGCGGCTCTTTCGGCGGCGTAAATGCCAGCTCGCTGGCGTGATCGGCGTAGTTCAACCCCAGCGCAAATAACGTTCCCGTCGCTGACAGCGGCCACGTAAACGTCTGGTGGCGGGCGAATTCATCTTCTGCGACAACCGGATTTTCCAGAGCGGGTAAACCTTTCGCCAGAATACGCACCCGATCGCCGGGACGCAGCGCAACGCGATTCTGCGGCGTACCGAGTAAGATCGCATCGCCAGGGTTAAGCGTAGCGAACTCACTTAACGCGCTAAGCAGCTGTGCGGCGCTACGCTGTAAATCGGCAGTATTCCAGTGGTCCGCTTCTCGTCCGTTGATTTCCGTGATAATGGTGAGGTTATCCACATCACTCAGCGGCGCCATTTCACCCAGCGGGCAAAAGCCATCGCGACATTTCGCTTTAATCGCCGGGCGATAAAAGCTCTCTTCCGGCAGGCTGACCTCGTTAGCCAGCGCATACCCGGCGATATAGTCCGCCGCCGCTTCAGGGCGTATCCGGCTGGCGGTTTTCCCCACAATGAGCGCCACTGTCGCGCCGCTCAGTACCTTTTCTCCCTGCGGATAAGGAATGGGTTCGCCGTGACGAATCACCGTATTACGCGGCTTGATGAACCACACTGCGGTTTTAGGCGGCTCATTATAGGGAGGCTGAGAGAAAGCCTCTTGCCAGGCATCAAGCTGGCTGCGATGGTTTAACGCAACGGCGAAAACAGTACCCTTCATACATAAACTCCTCAGGCCGATTTAACGGGCTGTGATTTCATTAATATATTAATGATTAGATTTATGCTTTCGCTGTACATTTAGCAAGCTGAAGTAAAGTATTTGTGATGTGATTAACAATATTTTCACAAAATAATAATTAAATGCATACATATCAAATAGTTAAATAAAACCCTTTGTTTCTGTTAAACTTTGGACATAAAAACAGATGTCATAGCTCACATCGGTAAACACGATTATTCAGGTATTAATAATTCTGCAAAAGAGAAACGCTTATGCATGATTCATTAACCATCGCATTGCTTCAGGCGCGCGAAGCGGCAATGACCTATTTCCGCCCCATCGTTAAAAGCCACAATCTGACCGACCAGCAATGGCGCATTGTGCGAATCCTGGCCGATAGCCCCTCTATGGATTTTCATGAGCTGGCCTTTCGTACCTGCATTTTGCGTCCAAGTCTGACCGGAATATTGACGCGCATGGAGCGAGACGGACTGGTGTTGCGACTCAAGCCGGTTAACGATCAGCGTAAGTTATATGTCATGTTGACGGAGCAGGGACAAACGTTGTACGCCCGTGCCCGGAGCCAGGTTGAAGAGGCTTATCGAAAAATTGAGGCCGATTTCACGCCCGAAAAAACACAGCAATTGATGCTGCTGCTGGACGATCTTATTGCTCTGGGACGCCAGCATCCTGATAGCGAAGCGGAAGCATAGTATTCTTACCTTCCCACGCCGCCGACGCGGGAATCCCCTCCCGCTTACAACGTTGACGGCGATCGCATTTTACTCTTCTTCTTCGACGTTCATCTGAAAAGTACCCGCCGTTGTCCTGAAAGTCTCTTCACAGTTTACGCTTCTGCCTATTCAATTAAACAACAAATAAGAAACATATTATTAACAAAACATTCCGATTAACGAGGAAGAGGCCGCAATGAAACCTGAAGATTTTCGTACTGATAACAAGCGTCCGTTAACGGGCGAAGAGTATTTAAAAAGCCTGCAGGACGGGCGGGAAATTTATATTTACGGCGAACGCGTTAAAGATGTTACGACACATCCGGCATTCCGCAATGCCGCAGCCTCTGTCGCACAACTGTATGACGCATTACATAAACCGTCGATGCAAGATACCCTATGCTGGAATACCGATACCGGCAGCGGCGGTTATACGCATAAATTTTTCCGCGTGGCGAAAAGCGCAGACGATCTGCGCCAACAGCGTGATGCTATCGCCGAGTGGTCACGCCTGAGTTACGGCTGGATGGGACGCACACCGGATTACAAAGCCGCCTTTGGCTGCGCTCTGGGCGCTAACCCAGCCTTCTACGGCCAGTTTGAGCAGAACGCCCGCAATTGGTACACCCGCATTCAGGAGACTGGCCTGTACTTTAACCATGCTATCGTCAACCCGCCCATTGACCGCCACAAACCTGCCGACGAAGTGAAAGACGTCTATATCAAGCTGGAGAAAGAGACGGACGCCGGGATTATTGTCAGCGGGGCGAAAGTTGTCGCCACTAACTCCGCCCTGACTCACTACAACATGATTGGTTTCGGCTCAGCCCAGGTGATGGGCGAAAACCCGGATTTCGCTCTGATGTTTGTCGCGCCAATGGATGCCGAAGGCGTAAAACTTATTTCACGCGCCTCGTATGAAATGGTCGCGGGCGCGACGGGCTCGCCGTTTGATTATCCACTCTCCAGCCGCTTTGATGAAAACGATGCCATTCTGGTGATGGACAAGGTGCTGATCCCGTGGGAAAACGTGTTGATTTACCGTGATTTCGATCGTTGTCGTCGCTGGACGATGGAAGGCGGCTTTGCCCGTATGTATCCACTGCAAGCCTGTGTTCGTCTGGCGGTTAAACTTGATTTCATTACCGCGCTGCTGAAAAAATCGCTCGAATGTACGGGTACCGTAGAGTTCCGGGGCGTGCAGGCCGATCTCGGCGAAGTCGTGGCCTGGCGCAATATGTTCTGGGCATTGAGCGATTCTATGTGTTCTGAAGCAACCCCGTGGGTAAACGGCGCCTGGCTGCCGGACCACGCCGCGCTGCAAACCTATCGTGTGATGGCCCCAATGGCCTACGCGAAAATTAAAAATATTATTGAACGTAACGTTACCAGCGGCCTGATTTACCTGCCTTCCAGCGCCCGCGATCTGAATAATCCGCAAATCGACCAGTACCTGGCGAAATACGTACGCGGCTCTAACGGAATGGACCATGTTGAACGTATCAAAATTCTTAAATTGATGTGGGATGCCATCGGCAGCGAGTTTGGCGGTCGCCATGAGCTGTACGAGATTAACTACTCGGGCAGCCAGGATGAAATTCGTCTGCAGTGCCTGCGTCAGGCCCAGAGCTCCGGCAATATGGATAAGATGATGGCAATGGTCGATCGCTGCCTCTCCGAATACGATCAGAATGGCTGGACGGTTTCGCATTTGCACAATAACGACGACATCAATCAACTGGATAAGCTGCTGAAATAACGCGGCAGGAGGTTCTCATGCAAGTAGATGAACAACGTCTGCGTTTTCGCGATGCGATGGCAAGTCTGGCGGCAGCGGTCAACATCGTAACCACGGCGGGTCACGCCGGACGCTGCGGTATCACCGCAACAGCGGTCTGTTCCGTCACCGATACGCCGCCCTCCGTGATGGTATGTATTAATGCCAATAGCGCCATGAACCCCGTCTTTCAGGGCAACGGCAGGCTGTGCATTAATGTACTTAACCATGAGCAGGAGCTGATGGCGCGCCACTTTGCCGGTATGACGGGGATGGCGATGGAGGAGCGGTTTCACCAGCCATGTTGGCAAAACGGGCCGCTGGGCCAGCCGGTACTTAACGGCGCGCTGGCCGGTCTTGAAGGCGAGATCAGCGAGGTACAAACCATTGGCACGCATCTGGTGTATCTGGTGGCGATCAAAAATATTATCCTTAGCCAGGATGGGCATGGCCTGATTTATTTCAAACGCCGTTTTCATCCGGTCAGACTTGAGATGGAAGCGCCTGTTTAACCGTCACTCATGCCCACAAGCGGGATAACCACCGCTTGTGGGAGAAGAGTCGATACGCTGAAGATTTTTATTCCCGCCGCGATGTTTGCTCGCCATAAATCGCGGCGATTAATACAATCTAAGAGCCTATCCCACCAGGCGTTATTGGCGCAGCCAGTTTGAACACGGACAGCGCGCAAAAACCGGAGCGTACACGTAGTACGTGAGGTTTGACTCGCTACACTCGCCCTTCGGGCCGCCGCTAGCGGCGTTCAAAACGCTAACGCGTTTTGGCGAGCACTGCCCAGGACCAAAATGGCAAGTAAAATAGCCCTAATGGGATGGGCTCTAAATTAGCTCCCGCGATAGGTTGAATAACCATACTGACTTAATAACAGCGGCACATGATAGTGCTCATTCGTTTTGCTGATATGAAACTCGACGGGAATCTCCGGGAAAAATGTGTCCAGTTTTTTACTTTCAAAATACTGGCCGGTTTTAAAAATAACGCGATAATCCCCCGGCGCGGCAGCTTTTTCGGGCCACAGTGCTTTAATACGTCCATCCTGGTCGGTATGCCCGGTGTTTAATTGCGTCCATCCGTTATCCTTTTTCTGCTCCAGTACCACCTCCACGCCGGGCGCCGGTTTGCCTGTTTGCTGATCGAGAATATGTACGCTGAGAATATTGTTGCCAGCGGCCAGCGCCATTGCCGGGGCTGCAACAAGAGATGCTATCACGGTAGCCAGTATATGTCGTTTCATGCTTCACTCCTTTACGGTATTGATGCAGGAAAATATATCTGGCGCGTCCAGGATTAACCTTACACGGACATGACAATTATGTCATCTTGTTGGAGATTTACGGATTCGCTAACAAGCCTATGGCATACTGCGTCGATGAAGATTTTATTGATTGAAGATAACCAGAAAACCATTGAGTGGGTACGTCAGGGACTCACGGAGGCAGGCTATGTGGTTGATTATGCCTGTGATGGACGAGACGGATTACACCTGGCCCTTCAGGAACATTATTCATTGATTATTCTTGATATTATGCTGCCGGGGCTTGATGGATGGCAGGTTTTACGCGCGTTACGCACTGCGCATCAGTCCCCTGTTATTTGCCTGACGGCGCGCGACTCGGTTGAGGATCGCGTCAAAGGTCTTGAGGCGGGCGCTAATGATTACCTTGTTAAGCCTTTTTCCTTCGCCGAACTGCTGGCCCGGGTGAGAGCTCAACTCAGACAGCACGTCCCGGTCTTTACCCGACTGACGATCAATGGTCTGGACATGGATGCCACAAAGCAATCGGTGTCACGAAATGGCAAACCGATTTCCCTGACCCGCAAAGAATTCCTGCTCCTCTGGTTACTGGCGTCCCGGGCAGGAGAAATCGTGCCCCGAACCGCGATCGCCAGCGAAGTTTGGGGAATTAACTTTGATAGTGAAACCAACACCGTTGATGTCGCGATTCGTCGGCTGCGCGCCAAAGTAGACGATCCATTTGAAAAGAAGCTCATTATGACCGTCCGGGGGATGGGTTATCGATTACAGGCGGAAACGTCGCAGAATGGTTAAGTTATCAATGACGCTGCGCCTGACAATTTCTTTTATCGCCATCCTTATCCTCGCCTGTACCGGCATTAGCTGGACGCTCTATAACGCGCTGAGCAAAGAATTAACGTATCGGGATGATATGACGCTAATAAATCGGGCGGCGCAAATGCAGCAACTGTTACTGGATGGCGCCAGGCCGGAAAATCTGCCGCTCTATTTCAATCGGATGGTGGATACGAAGCAGGACATCTTATTGATCCATTCAGCAACAGGCCACAATGTTGCGATTAATCATAGCGGCATCCCCGACCAACGCTTTAACGAGATTCCGCTGACTAAAAACATCACCCGCGAAACCTTATTTCGCCAGGCGGTGCAAGGCACGGAGCTGACCGCGGTACGAGTAAACGCCAGAAGCGGCGATGACCCGCTGACCCTTACTATTGCCAGGCTGGCGACGGAAAGGCGGCAAATGCTGACGCAATATCGCCGCAACAGTTTGCTGATGAGCCTTATCGCGATCCTCGTCTGTTCGGCGCTCAGTCCATTAGTCATCAGAAACGGGCTGCGGGCCATTACGTCGCTCAGCCGACTCACCGCGGCGACAGATAGCGGCACACTTCGCCAGCCGTTGGCGGAACAGGCGTTACCCGTCGAGCTCAGGCCGCTTGGACAAGCGCTAAATACTATGCGCCAGAAGCTTTCCGACGATTTTGAACGCCTGAACCAATTTGCCGACGATCTGGCGCATGAGCTGCGCACGCCGGTTAATATTTTACTGGGGAAGAATCAGGTGATGCTGAGTCAGGAACGCAGCGCCGAAGAGTATCAACAAGCCCTTGTCGATAATATTGAAGAGCTGGAGGGACTGTCGCGACTGACAGAAAATATTCTCTTTCTGGCACGCGCGGAGCACCAGAATATAGCGGTAAAAAAACAGCCTGTTTCGCTCAATGCGCTGGTCGAAAATATGCTGGATTATCTTAGCCCCCTTGCCGAGGAGAAGCGCATCTGTTTTATAAATCAATGTCAGGGAACGGTATGGGCTGACGAAATATTATTACAAAGAGTGCTCTCAAACCTGCTGACGAATGCCATCCGTTATTCTGATGAAAACGCCGTGATACGTATTGAAAGCGCTTATGATGATAACGTTGCAGAAATTCGGGTCGCTAATCCGGGCAGCCACCCCGCCGATGCGGATAAGCTTTTCCGGCGTTTTTGGCGAGGAGATAATGCCCGCCACACTGCTGGTTTCGGCCTGGGGCTATCGTTGGTTAACGCGATTGCTCTATTGCACGGTGGCGCGGCATCTTACCGCTATGCCGATGAACATAATATCTTTTCGGTTCGTCTGCCTGATAGCGGTGATAGCTAAGGTCAGTACAGGTTCTGTTCCCCTTCCCTGCCACAGGGCTGTGGTTATCAATACAACCTCAATAAAGAGAAAATAAAGGATGCCGGCAAAGAATATTGCTGGCTCGATCACTTTCTCGGTTTCCAATCCAGGGTCAATTCATCCCATAACGCGTTATTCAGTGGGAACCTTTATGAAAAAGTATCTTGCATTCGCCGTTACGCTGCTGGGTATGGGTAAAGTCATCGCCTGTACTACCCTTTTGGTAGGCAATCAGGCTTCGGCTGACGGCTCCTTCATTATCGCGCGCAACGAAGATGGCTCGGCAAATAACGCCAAGCATAAGGTTATTCATCCCATCGCGTTTCATCAACAAGGCGAGTATAAAGCACATCGGAACAATTTTAGCTGGCCGCTTCCGGAGACAGCGATGCGCTATACGGCGATTCATGACTTTGATACTAACGATAACGCCATGGGTGAAGCCGGTTTCAATTCGGCGGGCGTCGGAATGAGCGCAACGGAAACCATTTATAACGGCAGAGCGGCGCTGGCTGCCGATCCTTACGTGACAAAAACGGGAATCACGGAAGACGCCATTGAGTCCGTGATCCTGCCAGTGGCGCAATCGGCGCGTCAGGGCGCCAAATTACTGGGAGACATTATTGAACAAAAAGGCGCGGGCGAAGGTTTCGGCGTCGCGTTTATTGATAGCAAAGAGATATGGTATCTGGAGACGGGAAGCGGTCATCAATGGCTGGCAGTACGACTTCCGGCAGATAGCTATTTCGTTTCCGCCAATCAGGGACGTTTACGCCATTACGATCCGAATGATAACGCGAATTATATGGCGTCACCAACGTTAGTAAGCTTTGCGAAAAAGCAGGGATTATATGATCCGGCCCGCGGCGAATTCGACTTTCATCAAGCCTATTCGCAGGATAACAAAAACGATACCACCTATAATTATCCGCGCGTCTGGACGCTACAACATCAGTTTAATCCGCATCTGGATACGGTCGTTAGCGAAGGGGAAACATTTCCTGTTTTTTTAACGCCAATAACGAAAATTAGCGTAGCGGCAGTAAAAAACGCGTTACGCAATCACTATCAGGGAACGTCGCACGACCCTTATGCCAGTCATAACCCACAAGAACCATGGCGACCCATATCCGTTTTTCGTACCCAGGAGTCACATATTTTACAGGTCAGACCGAAATTACCGCAGGCTATCGGTAACGTAGAATACATCGCCTATGGAATGCCATCTCTTAGCGTCTATCTCCCCTATTATCAGGGAATGCGTCATTATCAACCCGGAGATGATAAAGGAACCGATCGGGCGAGCAACGACTCTACCTACTGGACATTCCGCACGCTGCAAACGCTGGTTATGCAGGACTACAATGCGTTTGCGCCAGATGTGCAACACGCCTGGAAAACATTTGAACAGCAAACAGCTAAGCAGCAGTATAAGATGGAGCAGAGCTATCTGAGATTATATGCGTCGCATCCGAAAGAAGCGCAACGCTTACTGCAAAATTTTGAAGATAAAACGATGCAAAATGCGCAAACGCTCGCCCGTCGCCTGACCAATAATATTATTACGACAATGACTTACCGCACAGATATGAAATATCACTTTTCAAGTACGCAACCATAAATTCAATGACAATCTATTAGCCACTCATACACAATAAGATAAAGCGGCACCAGAATTAGCCAGATATAAAAGACAATAATTATTATGGATTCATAGAGAGGATAGTTTATGACACTCCAGGCAAATATCAGCAGAGAGACAAAAGCGGCAAAAACCCAGGAGGTATATAAGCACGTTGTTCTTTTCAAAATGGCCGCCTCCTCTCGCATAAAACGATAACTACAACTTATGTCCCGTGTTACATAACTTTTCCCGACAGGCCTCTTTTACCCATGCTGAAAAATTCCGCGTCTTTTCAGATTTCAACGCGAATTCTATCTGTTCAAGCATGGAATAGGAAAAACGAATATTCTTCGTCACGGTCTTACTTGTCCGGGGCTTTGCTGGCATACACACACCTGTATAACATTTGATGTAACGCCGTTACTTTACGCAGGAGTAAATCGGTGAATTTGATCTGAGTCAAGAAGGTGGGTTTTCAATAAAAGTTGTGCCCTAAATTGTGAAGTTTGTAGATTTTATGAACATTTGATGTACCGATCTCCCCCCATGATCGCCACTACGTATGGACGTCAGGATGCCTCCCCGCCTGATCAGAAGCGTTTCCTCATTAAAAAGGACATTTTTTTAAAGTTCTTGGTGCATAAAAGTCACATCCTTTTAAAGGGTTGTTAACCCTGTTGAATGTTCCCACTCCCCTATTCAGGAATATTAAAAACGCTATGCAAATACAGAGCTTCTATCACTCAGCTTCACTAAAAACCCAGGAGGCTTTTAAAAGCCTACAAAAAACCTTATACAACGGAATGCAGATTCTCTCAGGCCAGGGCAAAGCGCCGGCTAAAGCGCCCGACGTTCGCCCGGAAATTATTGTCCTGCGAGAACCCGGCGCGACATGGGGGAATTATCTACAGCATCAGAAGACGTCTAACCACTCCCTGCATGACATCTATAACTTACAGCGCGATCTTCTTACCGTCGCGGCAACCGTTCTGGGTAAACAAGACCCGGTTCTAACGTCAATGGCAAACCAAATGGAGTTAGCCAAAGTTAAAGCGGACCGGCCAGCAACAAAACAAGAAGAAGCCGCGGCAAAAGCATTGAAGAAAAATCTTATCGAACTTATTGCAGCACGCACTCAGCAGCAGGATGGCTTACCTGCAAAAGAAGCTCATCGCTTTGCGGCAGTAGCGTTTAGAGATGCTCAGGTCAAGCAGCTTAATAACCAGCCCTGGCAAACCATAAAAAATACACTCACGCATAACGGGCATCACTATACCAACACGCAGCTCCCTGCCGCAGAGATGAAAATCGGCGCAAAAGATATCTTTCCCAGTGCTTATCAGGGAAAGGGCGTATGCAGTTGGGATACCAGGAATATTCATCACGCCAATAATTTGTGGATGTCCACGGTGAGTGTGCATGAGGACGGTAAAGATAAAACGCTTTTTTGCGGGATACGTCATGGCGTGCTTTCCCCCTATCATGAAAAAGATCCGCTTCTGCGTCAGGTCGGCGCTGAAAACAAAGCCAAAGAAGTATTAACTGCGGCACTTTTTAGTAAACCTGAGTTGCTTAACAGAGCCTTAGCGGGCGAAGCGGTAAGCCTGAAACTGGTATCCGTCGGGTTACTCACCGCGTCGAATATTTTCGGCAAAGAGGGAACGATGGTCGAGGATCAAATGCGCGCATGGCAATCGTTGACCCAGCCGGGAAAAATGATTCATTTAAAAATCCGCAATAAAGATGGCGATCTACAGACGGTAAAAATAAAACCGGACGTCGCCGCATTTAATGTGGGTGTTAATGAGCTGGCGCTCAAGCTCGGCTTTGGCCTTAAGGCATCGGATAGATATAATGCCGAAGCGCTACATCAGTTATTAGGCAATGATTTACGCCCTGAAGCCAGACCAGGTGGCTGGGTTGGCGAATGGCTGGCGCAATACCCGGATAATTATGAGGTCGTCAATACATTAGCGCGCCAGATTAAGGATATCTGGAAAAATAACCAACATCATAAAGATGGCGGCGAACCCTATAAACTCGCACAACGCCTTGCCATGTTAGCCCATGAAATTGACGCGGTGCCCGCCTGGAATTGTAAAAGCGGCAAAGATCGTACAGGAATGATGGATTCAGAAATCAAGCGAGAGATCATTTCCTTACATCAGACCCATATGTTAAGTGCGCCTGGTAGTCTTCCGGATAGCGGTGGACAGAAAATTTTCCAAAAAGTATTACTGAATAGCGGTAACCTGGAGATTCAGAAACAAAATACGGGCGGGGCGGGAAACAAAGTAATGAAAAATTTATCGCCAGAGGTGCTCAATCTTTCCTATCAAAAACGAGTTGGGGATGAAAATATTTGGCAGTCAGTAAAAGGCATTTCTTCATTAATCACATCTTGAGTCTTGAGGTAACTATATGGAAAGTCTATTAAATCGTTTATATGACGCGTTAGGCCTGGATGCGCCAGAAGATGAGCCACTGCTTATCATTGATGATGGGATACAGGTTTATTTTAATGAATCCGATCATACACTGGAAATGTGCTGTCCCTTTATGCCACTGCCTGACGACATCCTGACTTTGCAGCATTTTTTACGTCTTAACTACACCAGCGCCGTCACTATCGGCGCTGACGCAGACAATACTGCTTTAGTGGCGCTTTATCGCTTGCCGCAAACCAGTACCGAAGAAGAGGCGCTCACTGGTTTTGAATTATTCATTTCAAACGTGAAGCAATTGAAAGAGCATTATGCATAATTTAATACGTCAACATACTTTCTTAATGAGATAAAACGCGATACGTATGCCCTTTACAAGAGACAAAACCAGAATCTTTGGTGGAAATGTAAGGGGCAAACGTTCCTCTTTCTCATTTTGCTCTGTTTGCGGGAGCATTTTTAGTGTGTAAGTATTCCTGCTCATCAGGTTTTTACGCCATCTACGCACATTTATTCTGCTATAAGTTGAAATGCTGCAAAAAATATTGGTACTTATTATTTTTTCTTTAAGTAAATTTTCGCTCAACAAACTTAATTGTTTATTCAATGATGATGAAGCGTAAGCTATGCTGGAAATGAAGGAAGTCAATAGCAAGGATAATCTTATTATTCACGGGTGATATTACTTCTGCTTCACCGTTATGGCAGATATCATCGCCTCTTGTCAGATGCCAGACACCTACTCATACTCAACCAAAGCTCTAAATACAAAAATCACCTTATATCTTTTTTTATTATTCCTTGTATAAATGTGACTTGACTCACACCTATAAGGAATCGACTCACTTCCATAAGAAGGAATCAAAATGCCAATAACTAACGCGTCCCCAGAAAATATATTAAGATATTTGCATGCGGCCGGTATCGGTACGAAAGAAGCAATGAAAAGTGCAACTTCACCACGCGGTGTACTTGAATGGCTTGTCAATTTTTTTACCTGTGGTGGAGTAAGAAGAAGCAATGAAAGATGCTTTCGGGAGGTAATTGGAAAACTGACCACATCATTATTATATGTAAATAAAGATGCTTTCTTCGATGGTAATAAAATATTTCTGGAGGATGTCAACGGGTGTACTATATGTCTGTCATGTGGAGCAGCATCCGAAAATACGGATCCCATGGTCATTATTGAAGTGAACAAAAATGGAAAAACTGTAACGGATAAAGTTGATAGTGAGAGATTTTGGAATGTATGTCGAATGTTAAAACTGATGAGTAAACATAATATACAACAGCCTGATTCACTTATAACCGAGGATGGTTTTTTGAACCTGCGCGGAGTAAACCTGGCTCATAAAGATTTCCAGGGGGAAGATTTGTCAGACATAGATGCTTCTGATGCAGATTTCCGTGAAACAAATCTATCTAATGTAAATTTAGTCGGTGCAAATTTGTGTTGTGCAAATCTACACGCTGTAAATCTAATGGGTTCAAACATGACTAAAGCAAACCTGACTCACGCAAACCTGACTTGCGCTAACATGTCCGGTGTAAACTTAACCGCTGCAATTCTATTCGGCTCAGACTTAACTGACACCAAACTAAATGGTGCGAAATTAGATAAGATAGCTCTAACTTTAGCGAAAGCATTAACAGGAGTCGATCTGACAGGTAGTCAACATACCCCTACTCCACTCCCGGATTACAATGATAGAACTCTTTTCCCCCATCCGATATTTTAGTCGAGATAAAGGGATTTTATAAACAAGAAGTATTCAAACAGAGGCCCCCTTGTTTTATTAAATAAACCCCGCCCCTAAGTTTCATTATAAATAACATTTTCAGCGTATTACTTGTTGGCTTTGTCTGAATCATAGCGTTATCTGTATGTGGCACATTAACTAAAAACACTATTATTGTTTAATTTAAATAATTCATAATTGTAGTCAGGAAATAAGAAGTTATGCTTCCGGTCACCTATAGATTAATACCTCAAAGCGGAGTATCCACATATGGATTAAATACCGCAGATACACCTGTTTTCCCCGATATTCCCGAACATGCACCAAATCCCTCACGGCTACGCCTTGCTCATGACAGCCTTGCCATAAACAGTGAATTCCGTCTGGAGCCAGAGTGTGTGGTGGAGTACCTTATCTCAGGCGCGGGTGGAATAGACCCTGATACAGAAATTGATGACGACACTTATGACGAATGTTACGATGAACTATCCTCTGATCCTACCCACGTAATGTGGACACAGCCCTAAGCGAGGTTCTGGTTTTCAAATTGTTCCGGACTGAGACCGCCACAGGCACTGTGACGACGCCACCG
>NZ_JBGDVI010000022.1:0-78061 GCF_046551895.1 Salmonella sp. SAL03688 | reverse complement strand
TCACTCTTGAGACTTGGTATTCATTTTTCGTCTTGCGACGTCAAGAATCCGTATCTTCGAGTGCCCACACAGATTGTCTGATAAATTGTTAAAGAGCAGGTGCGACGCGGCTTGCAGCTCACCGTCGCGAGGTGGCGTATATTACGCTCTCCTCTTTTTGAGTCAAGCCTTTATTTTCGCTTTCCTCACAGACTTCTTAACGAAGCCTTTCTGACCCGGCGGCCTGTATGCCGTTGTTCCGTGTCAGTGGTGGCGCATTATAGGGAGTTATTAGAGCCTGACAAGACCTAAATGCAAAAAAAAGCTCAACCGTTCACTTTTCAAACAACATTTGAACCAAAAGCCTATTTTCGCCTGGTTTTTAAACAAAAACGAGCCCGTCAGGGCCCGTTTTATTCAAATTTGTGACTTACTGCACTGCCACAATACGATCATCATTGGCTTCAAGGCGAATCACTTTGCCAGGAACCAGTTCACCAGACAGGATTTGCTGCGCCAGTGGGTTTTCGATCTGCTGTTGAATAGCACGTTTTAACGGACGCGCCCCGTAGACCGGATCGTAACCGTTGGCGCTCAACAGTTTCAGCGCCTCGTCGGAGATATGGATTTCATAACCACGTTCTTCCAGACGTTTGTACAGACGCTGCAGCTGGATCTGAGCAATAGAAGCGATGTGTTGCTCACCTAACGGATGGAATACCACAACTTCATCAATACGGTTGATAAATTCCGGACGGAAGTTTTGGCTAACCACACCCAGCACCATCTCTTTCATTCGACCGTAATCCAGTTCGCCAAAGCGCTCCTGAATGAGATCGGAACCGAGGTTAGAAGTCATAATAACCACCGTATTACGGAAGTCGACCGTTCTCCCCTGCCCGTCAGTCAGCCGACCGTCGTCCAGCACCTGCAACAGAATGTTGAATACATCCGGATGCGCTTTTTCCACTTCATCCAACAAGATGACGGAATAAGGACGACGGCGCACCGCTTCCGTCAAATAACCGCCTTCTTCATAGCCGACATATCCCGGAGGCGCCCCGACCAAACGAGACACGGAGTGTTTCTCCATAAACTCAGACATGTCGATACGCACCATCGCGTCGTCGCTGTCGAACATAAAGTTAGCCAGCGCTTTACACAGTTCGGTTTTACCGACCCCCGTCGGCCCAAGGAACAGGAAGGAACCAATCGGACGGTTCGGATCGGACAGCCCTGCACGGCTACGACGTATGGCGTTCGATACTGCTTCAACGGCTTCATTCTGCCCGATCACACGGCTGTGTAACTCTTGTTCCATACGCAACAGTTTTTCACGTTCGCCTTCCAGCATTCTGGCAACCGGAATACCGGTCCAGCGCGCCAGCACTTCGGCAATTTCCGCATCCGTTACTTTGTTACGTAACAGACGCATGGTTTTACCTTCCGACTGGGTCGCGGCTTCCAACTGTTTTTCCAGCTCCGGAATTTTGCCGTACTGCAATTCAGACATTCGCGCCAGGTCGCCAACGCGACGCGCCTGCTCGATGGCGATCTTCGCCTGCTCCAGCTCCGCTTTAATAGTTTGCGTACCAGAGAGCGACGCTTTTTCCGCTTTCCACTCTTCTTCCAGCTCAGAGTACTGACGCTCTTTATCGTCCAGTTCTTCATTCAGCATATCGAGACGTTTTTTACTCGCCTCGTCAGACTCTTTCATCAACGCCTGCTGTTCCAGTTTGAGCTGAATAATGCGGCGGTCGAGTCTGTCCAGCTCCTCCGGCTTAGAGTCAATCTGCATACGAATGCTGGATGCCGCTTCATCGATGAGGTCGATAGCTTTATCCGGCAACTGACGGTCGGCGATATAGCGGTGAGATAATGTTGCCGCCGCCACAATCGCCGGGTCAGTGATCTGCACATGGTGGTGCAGCTCGTAACGTTCTTTCAGGCCACGCAGAATAGCAATGGTGTCTTCCACTGAAGGTTCTGCGACAAACACTTTTTGAAAACGACGTTCCAGCGCCGCGTCTTTTTCAATGTACTGACGGTATTCATCCAGCGTGGTGGCGCCCACACAGTGCAGTTCACCACGCGCCAGCGCCGGTTTCAGCATATTCCCGGCGTCCATTGCGCCATCGGCCTTACCTGCGCCAACCATGGTGTGCAGCTCGTCAATAAACAGGATGACGTTGCCTTCCTGTTTCGCCAGATCGTTCAGCACGCCTTTCAGACGCTCTTCAAATTCGCCGCGATATTTCGCCCCGGCCACCAGCGCGCCCATATCCAGCGCCAGTACGCGACGACCTTTTAAGCCTTCAGGGACTTCACCGTTAATAATGCGCTGCGCCAGCCCTTCAACAATTGCCGTTTTACCGACCCCTGGCTCACCGATTAACACCGGGTTGTTTTTAGTACGACGTTGCAGTACCTGAATGGTACGGCGAATTTCTTCATCACGACCAATTACCGGGTCAAGCTTACCTTGTTCAGCCCGCTCGGTCAGATCGACGGTATATTTTTTCAAGGCCTGACGTTGGTCTTCAGCCCCTTGATCGTTCACGCTTTCACCTCCGCGCATCTGTTCAATTGCCTGAGTGATATTGGCCGTGGTCGCACCGGCTGATTTCAGCAGATCGGTTAACGTGCCGCGAGACTCAAGCGCCGCCAGAACAAACAGCTCTGACGAAATAAAATTGTCCCCCCGTTTTTGCGCCAGCTTGTCGCAAAGGTTCAGTACGCGTACCAGTTCCGAAGAAGGCTGTACGTCGCCGCCGGTGCCTTCCACCTGCGGTAAACGGCTCAGCGCCTGATCGATAGCGGTGCGCAACTGGCCAGCATTAATGCCGGCGGAGGTTAATAAAGGACGTATCGATCCCCCTTCCTGGTTCAGCAAGGCGCTCATTAAATGAAGAGGTTCGATGAATTGGTTGTCGTGCCCCAGCGCGAGCGACTGGGCATCGGCAAGAGCAAGCTGGAATTTGTTAGTAAGACGATCCAGACGCATAACTCCTCCCATAACAGGTCAAAATTGCTACTGGAGATTAAATGAGGTCATCCCTCAATTATTCAAGGTGAATGACCTGAATTATGTGAAAAGAAAGTTACCCGTACCGGATCGTCTTGATTCTTTAGGTTATATCAGCCAAATAAAACTTGCCATACGACCTGTCGTCTTGTCGCGACGATAAGAGAAGAAAGTCTCACTTTCGCTAAAGGTGCAGCGATCCCCGCCATAGACATGTTCAACGCCGGTATTCGCCAGACGTTGGCGTGCAAGCTGATAAATATCCGCCAGAAATTTTTCCCCGTGCGGCAAAAATGCGCTATCGGCTTGCGCATCTTTTGCTAAAAATGCGTCACGCACTTCCGGCCCCACTTCAAACGCGGTCGGGCCGATCGCCGGACCTAACCAGGCGATGATATTTTCTGGTTTGTCAGCAAAGCAGGTGACAGTTTCCTCCAGTACGCCTTCACATAATCCGCGCCAGCCCGCATGAGCCGCCGCCACTTCTGTTCCCTCACGGTTACAGAATAGCACAGGCAGGCAGTCTGCCGTCATTACCGCGCAGACGGTTCCTGGCGTATTGCTGTAAGATGCATCCGCACGTTTGGAGGCATAAGGTTCTCCGGTAAGCCTCAACACATTTTTACCGTGAACCTGTTCAAGCCAGACAGGTTTCGAAGGCAGATTGCCCGCCGCAAACAGACGCTTGCGGTTCTCTTCAACATGCTCCGGGTTATCGCCGCAATGCGCGCCCAGATTCAGCGAATCGTAAGGCGATAAACTCACCCCGCCAATACGGGTAGAACTACAGGCTGCGACGCCTTTCGGCAGCGGCCACTGCGGGACAATCAGTGCATTCATAACCAGTCCACATCATCTTTATGGTCTTCGAAATCGGCGCGCATCGCATCGATAAGGTCCACCATATCCTGTGGAATCGGCGCGTGCCACTCCATTTCGATACCCGATACAGGATGGTAGAGACGCAGCATCGTTGCATGAAGCGCCTGGCGGTCAAACTTACGCAACGTGGAAATAAACTCTTCCGATGCGCCTTTCGGTGGACGTGGACGACCACCGTAGACCTGATCGCCCACTAACGGGTGCGTAATATGCGCCATATGCACGCGGATCTGGTGCGTACGCCCGGTCTCCAGACGCAACCTAAGACGCGTGTGCACACGGAAATGTTCCATAATGCGGTAGTGGGTCACCGCCGGTTTGCCCATGGGATGCACCGACATATGGGTACGTTTGGTCGGGTGACGACTGATGGGTTCATTCACCGTTCCTCCCGCCGTCATATGTCCGATCGCGACCGCTTCATATTCGCGGGTGATCTCGCGCAGCTGCAAAGACTCCACCAGGCGCGTTTGCGCCGGAACGGTTTTGGCCACCACCATCAGCCCCGTCGTGTCCTTATCCAGACGATGCACAATGCCCGCGCGCGGAACATCCGCAATCGGCGGATAATAATGTAGCAACGCGTTCAGTACCGTACCGTCCGGGTTACCCGCGCCAGGATGTACCACCAGATCGCGTGGTTTGTTGATAACCAGAATATCGTCATCTTCATAAACAATATCTAACGGGATATCCTGCGCTTCAAAACGAATCTCTTCGTCGATCTCCGCATCAATAGCCACCCGCTCGCCGCCTAACACTTTTTCTTTTGGCTTATCGCAAAGTTGACCATTGACCAACACGCGCTGATTCAAAATCCATTCTTTTATACGCGAACGTGAATAATCCGGGAACATTTCGGCCAAAGCCTGATCTAAGCGTTGACCGAGTTGGTTTTCGGAGACCGTTGCGGTGAGTTGTACTCGTTGTGCCATATACAGCTTCTTCGTTTAACGTTGGGTTTTACGGCTTTGCCGTTTAATATAGTGTGCTATTGTAGCTGGTCTTAACCGGGAGCAGGAACAGAGAATCTCCCGTAAAACATTTTGAGGAAAGTCAAAACGTCATGACGCGCATGAAATATCTGGTGGCAGCAGCCACGTTGAGCCTGTTTCTGGCGGGTTGCTCGGGTTCAAAGGAAGAGGTGCCCGATAATCCGCCGAATGAAATCTACGCGACTGCTCAGCAAAAGCTGCAGGACGGTAACTGGAAACAGGCAATAACGCAATTGGAAGCGTTAGATAATCGTTATCCATTCGGACCGTATTCTCAGCAGGTGCAGTTGGATCTTATCTACGCCTATTACAAAAACGCCGATTTGCCGCTAGCGCAGGCCGCCATCGATCGTTTTATGCGTCTTAATCCAACGCACCCTAATATTGACTATGTCATGTACATGCGCGGCCTGACGAACATGGCGCTGGATGATAGCGCGCTGCAGGGTTTCTTTGGCGTCGATCGCAGCGATCGCGATCCGCAACATGCGCGGGCGGCGTTCAATGACTTTTCGAAACTGGTACGCAGCTATCCTAATAGCCAGTACACCACCGACGCCACTAAGCGTCTGGTATTCCTGAAAGACCGTCTGGCGAAATATGAATATTCCGTCGCAGAGTACTATACCGCGCGCGGCGCATGGGTTGCGGTCGTAAACCGGGTAGAAGGTATGCTACGCAATTATCCTGATACGCAGGCCACGCGCGATGCGTTGCCGCTGATGGAAAACGCCTATCGTCAGATGCAGCTGAATGCGCAGGCTGACAAAGTCGCGAAAATTATTGCCGCTAACAGCAAAAACACCTGAAGCAATACCAACAAGCAAAACGGCAGCCTTCCGGCTGCCGTTTTTTTATTCGATATCTGATGCAACAGAAATGATTTCACTGCAACGCATCCAGTCAAATATGGCCTGCTTTCAGCCATTCCTCAAGTAAAAGATCGCTTCTTCCTGCGATGCCTCACAAAAAGTTCGCCTTGACAAAAAGTGACAAAATAATGTGATTTACATCACACATTTTGACATTAAGAACGGTATGCTGGAATCACCAAGACGGGAAAGACAAGAGGTAAAATTTATGACAATGAACATTACCAGTAAACAAATGGAAATTACTCCGGCAATCCGCCAACATGTCGCAGACCGTCTCGCCAAACTGGAAAAATGGCAAACTCACCTGATTAATCCTCATATCATTCTGTCTAAAGAGCCACAGGGCTTTATTGCTGACGCCACCATTAATACACCGAACGGACATCTGGTCGCCAGCGCAAAACACGAAGATATGTACACCGCTATTAATGAATTGATCAACAAGCTGGAACGGCAGCTCAATAAAGTGCAGCACAAAGGCGAAGCCCGTCGTGCCACCGCATCGGTGAAAGATGCCAGCTTCGTCGAAGCAGAAGAAGAGTAGTCCCTTACATTGAGTGTATCGCCAACGCGCCTTCGGGCGCGTTTTTTGTTGACAGGATTAAAACAGTACGGGTACTGTACTTACGTACACAAAGGAAACAGTTATGAAGCTCACCCGGTTTTTCTTCGCATTCTTTTTTATCTTCCCCTGACCGGGAGGCGTTTCGTCATGTGATAAAGAATGCGAAGACGAACAAGAAGGCCTCCCCCACCGGGAGGCCTTTTTTATTGATAACAAAAAAGGCAACACTATGACATCGGAAAACCCATTACTGGCGCTGCGAGATAAAATCAGCGCTTTAGACGAAGAGTTACTGGCCTTACTGGCAAAACGACGCGCGCTGGCGATTGAAGTGGGACAAGCAAAACTACTGTCGCATCGTCCGGTTCGGGATATCGATCGTGAACGCGCGCTGCTGGACAGGCTCATCCATCTCGGTAAAGCCCACCATCTCGACGCACACTACATTACCCGTCTGTTCCAGCTTATCATTGAAGACTCCGTGCTTACTCAGCAGGCGCTGCTGCAACAACATCTGAATAATACTCACCCTCATTCGGCACGTATTGCGTTTCTTGGGCCGAAAGGCTCCTATTCTCATCTCGCGGCGCGCCAGTATGCCGCACGTCATTTTGAGCAATTTATTGAGAGCGGCTGCGCAAAATTCGCCGATATTTTTCATCAGGTCGAAACCGGCCAGGCCGATTACGCCGTGGTTCCGATAGAGAACACCAGCTCCGGCGCTATCAACGATGTGTACGACTTATTGCAACACACCAGTCTGTCGATTGTCGGTGAGATGACCGTCACTATCGATCACTGCGTACTGGTTTCCGGCACTACGGATCTGAATACCATCGAAACGGTGTACAGCCATCCGCAGCCGTTCCAGCAGTGCAGTAAGTTTTTGAGCCGCTATCCGCACTGGAAAATCAACTATACCGAGAGTACGTCGGCAGCGATGGAAAAAGTCGCGCAGGCGAACTCTCCGCGCGTCGCGGCGCTCGGCAGCGAGGCAGGCGGCATGTTGCACGGATTACAGGTGCTGGAACGCATCGCCGCAAACCAGACGCAGAATATCACCCGCTTTCTGGTACTGGCGCGCAAAGCCATCAACGTTTCCGATCAGGTTCCGGCAAAAACCACTCTGTTAATCGCCACCGGGCAGCAAGCTGGCGCGCTGGTCGAAGCGCTGCTGGTGCTGCGTAACCACAATCTCATCATGACGAAACTGGAGTCGCGCCCCATTCACGGCAATCCGTGGGAAGAGATGTTTTATCTCGATATTCAGGCGAACCTGGAGTCGCAGGTAATGCAAAGCGCGCTAAAAGAGCTGGGCGAGATCACGCGCTCAATGAAAGTGCTTGGCTGCTATCCCAGCGAAAACGTCGTGCCGGTAGAACCTGCCTGACGTTCAATAAAACGGCTTTTCTTCATCCCTGCGACGGCTACCTGCAGGGTGAAGATGGCGCCGGAGAGCGGATAATCCGCCACTTCCTGAGCAGACATATTTTCTCTGGTAGTTGTAATAAACAGCGTTTTCATATCTGCGCCGCCAAAGCAAACCATCGTCGGACAACGTACCGGCAACCGGTACTCTTCCAGCTGCTCTCCTTGCGGTGAGAAACGCGCCACGCGCCAGCCGTCAAACATCGCGCTCCAGTAGCACCCTTCACTATCCATCGCCGCGCCGTCGGGAAGTCCTTCTCCTTCGCCAAAATGGCGAAAAAGTTCACGCTTGCCCGGTTCGCCATGCTTATCAAGTAACGTGCGGTATATCACGCCATTCGGCGTATCGGAGGTATACATCCACTGGTTATTCGGGCTGAACGCCAGGCCGTTGTGTCCCTGGATATCGCACTGGATCACTTTTGCCGTCAGGTCATGATCGATCCGCATCAGCAACGCGCCATTATAGTCACCTGGCGCCCAGAACGTTCCGGCATAAAAACGTCCATCGCCATCAGTGCCGCCATCGTTGAAACGCGCCAGTTTCGTATTAGAGGGATTGTCGCAAACCTTACGCTGCAATAATCCATTTTTATCGGCCAGCCAGATAGCATGACGCATGGCCACAATAAATCCGCCCTGCTCACGCAAGGCAAAACAGCCTACCTCTTCCGGAAACGCCAGCACGCTATGCGTCCCGCTCGCCGGATGGTAACGATGGATCTCCTGTTCCAGGATATCGGTCCAATACAGCGCGCTTTCATCCTCGCTCCATGTGGGGCATTCTGGTAAATGTCCGACATAATCAAATAAAACGTGCGGCGTAGTCATAACGGTTCCTTAAACGAAAAAAGCCAGCAAAGCTGGCTTTTAGTATAGATGTCATCATTATGGTCGGCTGTCATTCGCCTGACGCAATAACACACGGCTTTCATTCTGGAAGCGTCTGGCATAATCGCCAAACCAGTGTTCAACTTTGCGAAAACTGTCGATAAAAGCCTGCTTATCACCCTGTTCCAGTAACCCGATCGCATCGCCAAAACGTTTATAGTAACGCTTAATAAGCGCCAGATTGCGCTCCGACGACATAATAATGTCCGCATACAGCTGCGGGTCCTGGGCGAACAGACGCCCGACCATCGCCAGCTCCAGTCGATAAATCGGCGATGATAACGCCAGAAGCTGCTCAAGCTGGACGTTCTCTTCCGCCAGATGCAGCCCATAAGCGAAGGTAGCAAAGTGGCGCAGCGCCTGGATAAAAGCCATGTTCTGATCGTGCTCGACAGCGCTAATTCGGTGCAACCGCGCGCCCCACACCTGGATTTGCTCAAGGAACCACTGATACGCTTCCGGTTGACGCCCATCACACCAGACCACCACCTGCTTCGCCAGGCTCCCGCTGTCCGGACCAAACATCGGATGCAAGCCCAACACGGGGCCATCATGGGCCGCCAACATTGCCTGCAACGGACCGCTTTTCACCGATGCCAGATCGACCAGAATACAGTCGGACGGCAGGGGCGGCAGTTGCGCTATGACCTGTTCAGTAACATGAATCGGCACGCTGACGATCACCATTCCGGCATCGGCGACAATGTCCCTGGCGCGCGGCCAGTCCTGTTGTTCCAGAATACGGACCTGATAGCCCGACAGCGTGAGCATTTTTTCAAACAGACGCCCCATCTGTCCGCCGCCGCCCACAATGACGACCGGACGCAGAGAAGGACAAAGCGTTTTGAACCCCTTATCATTTTCGCTGGAGTAAGATTCACGCATTACCCGGCGCAGGACATCTTCAATGAGATCGGGTGGGACACCGATCGCTTCTGCTTCCGCCCGTCGTGAAGCCAGCATAGAGGCCTCACGCTCCGGCACGTAAATAGGCAGGCCAAAACGGCTTTTCACCTCGCCGACTTTGGCAACCAGTTCCAGGCGCTTAGCCAGTAAATTCAACAACGCTTTATCGACATCATCTATTTGATCGCGTAATGCGGTCAATTCAGCAACCATAACAACCTCTTATGCGACGCGCACCGCCAGCTGGCCGCTCAAATCTTTATGAATTTCACGTAACAGGGCATCGGTCATCTCCCAGCTAATACAAGCATCGGTGACGGAAACGCCATACTTCATTTCGCTGCGCGGCTGCTCGGAAGACTGATTACCCTCATGAATATTACTTTCAATCATTAAGCCAATGATTGAACGATTGCCATCTTTAATCTGCGCAACCACAGATTCGGCAACGGCTGGCTGGCGGCGATAATCTTTATTGGAGTTACCATGACTGCAATCTACCATCAGCGAAGGACGTAGTCCCGCCTGTTCCATCTCTTTTTCACACTGAGCGACATCTGCCGGGCTATAGTTTGGCGCTTTGCCGCCACGCAGAATCACATGACCATGCGGATTTCCCTGGGTTTGCAATAACGCAACCTGACCGGCCTGGTTAATGCCAACAAAACGATGAGGTTGCGCAGCGGCGCGCATGGCGTTAATCGCTGTCGCCAGGCTGCCATCCGTGCCGTTTTTAAAGCCGACCGGCATAGAAAGACCAGACGCCATTTCGCGGTGGGTTTGCGATTCGGTTGTGCGCGCGCCTATCGCCGACCAGCTAAACAGATCGCCCAGGTATTGCGGGCTGTTCGGATCCAACGCTTCGGTCGCCAATGGCAACCCCATATTCACCAGTTCCACCAGTAGCTGACGCGCTATTTTCAACCCGGCTTCCACATCAAATGAGCCATCCATGTGAGGATCGTTAATCAGCCCTTTCCAGCCGACGGTAGTCCGCGGCTTTTCAAAATAGACGCGCATTACCAGATAGAGGCTATCGCTGACCTCTGCGGCAAGGGCTTTAAATCGACGGGCATATTCCAGAGCGGTTTCAGGATCGTGAATAGAACAAGGACCGCATACTACCAACAGACGCGGATCGCGCCCGGCAATAATGTCAGAAATGATTCCCCGGGACTGCGCTATCTGCGCTTCCTGCGCCAGACTCAACGGAAAGGCCGCTTTAAGCTGCTCCGGCGTCATTAATACCTGTTCATCGGTGATACGTACGTTATTCAGCGCGTCTTTTTGCATGATGGCGATCCTGTCTTTTCTTGTTTGCGATAGTTGATCCTCCACGAGGATGTTTAAACCATACCACAAAAAGTAAAGATTTCAATCCATATTACGTAAAATAAACTTTACACCATGCGAAATAGTCGATTAAACCCCTTCATTTTGTATCAAAAACTTTACACAACAAGTGAATTATTTTATTCCCAGCCTCAGAAAAGCGGTAAAATGAGCGATGCTCGCTATTTTTTGATTATTTTTTCTCCGCACACATATTTTTACTTTCTGATATAGGGTGATTAATACCATTATCACAAGAATTTAATATCAGGGACGCTACTTAAATTATTCATATTATCAATAAGACATAATGACGATATGGCAAAATAATGTTATTTTGCTACAAACAATCACGGATGTATTTTAATGCTTTACGACTGAAGATGGTGGGGACTTGTTAATGCGTTTTTCTCACCGATTTATCCTTCTGTTATCGCTATTATTAGCAAGCTTGCCTCTGTATGCTCAACGCGTCACGGAAGAAGAGAAATCCGTACGCGCCATCGTCTCCGGTATCGTCAGTTATACACACTGGCCGGCGTTATCCGGGCCGCCAAGGCTATGCATATTTTCATCTGCGCGTTTTGTCAGGGTACTTAGCGAAGAGGCTGACTGGGCTTTCCCTTATCAACCGCTTGTCATCCGTACCACACAGGAAGCCCTGAGCGCCCGCTGTGATGGTTTTTACTTTGGCAATGAATCGCCAGCTTATCAGGTGGAGTTAACGCGTCATTATCCAGTTAATGCTTTGTTATTAATTGCCGAGCAAAATACTGAATGTATTATTGGCAGCGCATTTTGTCTGATCATTAACAATGATGAAGTCAAATTTTCCGTCAACCTGGACTCCCTCTCGCATAGCGGCGTGAGAGTGAATCCAGAAGTATTAATGCTTGCACGGAATCAAAAGCATGAATAAGGAATTTTCTCTGTCCAGACCAACATTTAAACGCACACTACGGCGGATTAGTATAATCAGCGTGCTGCTTACAATGACATTGATCTGGCTATTAATTTGCGTTGCGTCTGTCCTTACGCTCAAACAGTATGCGCAAAAGAATCTCGATTTGACCGCCGCCACAATGGCCCATAGCCTTGAAGCGGCACTGGTATTTTCCGATAACGCGGCCGCAGCGGAAACGCTCGCCACACTGGGACGCCAGGGACAATTTTCAGCGGCGGAGGTCCGCGATAAAAATGGCCGTACTATCGCCTCATGGCGCTATGATGCGCGAGCCGCAGACGATAAGCTCATCGGCTTAATTAGCCACTGGCTTTTTCCATTGCCGGTATCACAACCCGTCTGGCACAACGGCAGGGCTATCGGCGAAGTACGGCTTGTCGCCCGCGACAGCCTTATTGGTCATTTTATCTGGCTATCGCTGGCAGTGCTGACAGGGTGTATTCTGCTGGCATCCGGCATTGCCCTGCTGCTCACGCGTTATTTACACAATGGCGTTGTGGATGCGCTGCAAAATATTACTGAAGTTGTACACGACGTTCGCACTAACCGAAATTTTTCACGCCGGGTACCTGATGAGCGTATTGCGGAATTTCACCTGTTTGCGCAGGATTTCAATAGCCTTCTGGATGAGATGGAAGAATGGCAGCTACGGCTTCAGGCTAAAAATGCCCAGTTACTACGTACCGCGCTGCACGATCCGCTGACGGGGCTTGCCAATCGCGCGGCATTTCGCAGCTGTATTAACGCGCTGATGAAGGACAATTCCGCTCGTAGCAGTTCGGCATTGTTATTTCTGGATGGCGATAACTTTAAATATATTAATGATACCTGGGGACATGCGGCAGGCGACCGCGTACTTATAGAGGTTGCCAAAAGATTAGCGGAATTCGGTGGTAGCCGTTATCAGACTTACCGACTCGGCGGCGATGAATTTGCGATGGTGCTTTACGATGTACATTCGGAATATGAAGTACAACGTATTTGCGCAGCGCTATCCCAGGCGTTTAATCGACCTTTTGAACTGCATAACGGCCAGCGGATAACGATGACCCTGAGTATTGGCTTTGCGCTGACATGGGAACATGCCACTGCCGAAAAACTACAAGAACTGGCCGATCGAAATATGTATCAGGCTAAACACCGGCGTGCGGAGCGCTCGCTAAACTAAGGAACGGGCCTGGCCGTTTCTGACTCAGCGTTGAGACCACAGACCCAACCTAATCATGCAACCGTCTATGGCGTGGAGCAAACCCATAAAAAAGGGGCCAGCGTAATGCCAGCCCCTTCTTTTCTACAAGCTTTCGGATGTTGCGAAAGCGCGTTCTTAGTTAAGACGCTCCTATTAACACCCCGTAGCAAACAAGTACTTACCATATAAAACAACTAGTTAAAGTAATTCTTAATGCAATGAATTGCAGTGTTATGCAACCTCTGCCGCCACATTGTCGCCAACATACAGCGATAACGGATTGAGGGTGACAGCTTGTTCAAGGTGGTCAGGAGCAAAGTGTGCATACTTCATTGTTTCTCGAATATTGGCATGCCCGAGAATTTTCTGCAGCACCAGTATATTCCCGCCGTTCATCATAAAATGCGCACCAAAAGTATGACGCAAAACGTGCGTCTTCTGCCCTTCCGTCAATTCAATATTCGTTAGTTTGAGCATCTTTTTAAACTCCTGATAGCAGGGTTTAAACATTCTGCCTTGACGTTCGGACAACTCGTCGTACAGCCATTTAGGGATAGGGACTGTGCGATTCTTCTTACCTTTGGTTTTGGTGAACGTCAGTTTATATGGAGAAAGTTGCGGGCGGGTCAATCTCTCCGCTTCCCCCCATCGAGCGCCGGTTGCAAGGCACACCTTAACAATCATGGTGAGGTCTTCTTTGCCGTATTGCTCGCAGGCTCGAAACAGCTCAGGGAGTTGAGACAAAGTCAGCCATGACATCTCCTTCTCAGCTTCTTTAAAGACACGAATGCCATCAAGCGGATTAGGTAGACTCCATTCCCCTAACCGCTTTAGCTCATTGAAAACAGCTTCTAAATACTGCTGCTCACGGTTAACGGTTATCGGTTTGGCGATCCATTTTGCAGGGTCTTTGTGATATCCATTATCTATTTCGCCACGAAGCCGTTTATCACGATAGTGAGCCCAATCTTTAGCAGTAAGGCGGGATGCAATAGGGTCACCAAGACCATTACATACAATCTGCAATTTAGCCAATCGTGACTTACTTGCAACTAAAGCCTGTCCATGCAGATTATGCCAAAGCTGGATTATCTCACTTAAGCGCCGCCGGTCTTCTTTCTTGCCAAGCCACGGCTTATCCTCACTCTCACTTTTCGTAAATGCTTCGAATGCCTCGGCCTCACCTTTGGTATTGAATTGCCGACGTATACGCCGCCCTTCCCTACCATTTGGATAAAGCTCGCATAACCATTTACCATTTTTTTGCTTACTTACTGTCATAGCTACACCGAGGCCAAATATTTTTATTCACATAGTGCTATGGCTTCACTGAAAACCGGACCAATATCAACGCGTTCTAATGGATCTCTAGGGTCTTTTTTTAGCACTTCTTTTAAATCTCGCCCTTCCATTTTTCCAGACTTGACGGCGTTCTTAGCCATGCCGCTTAGGGGATAGCGTTCATCCGTATCAGTGTCATAAACAAAAACGTAGTGACTATTTACACATGATACTTTTGCATGCTCAAAGGTCAGCGGCCATTTATCACCAAAAGATTTACTATCAATCTCTTTAAACTTCTCAGCGGCTAAGGCTGAGGAAGAAAGTCCGATACAGACCATCAAAAATAAAAACTTTTTCATTACTGCTCCTTAAACATGCTTTTCCAAAGTAAAAATAACCGCACCTGATGGTGTGATATCTGAGAGATTACATTCAAACTCAGCAGACTTATTGGATAACCTGACCTTTCCACCTGGCAACCTGATTACGTCAAAAACATCGAGTGCGCCATCAATACCAATAAGCCAGCGACCATTTCCTATCTTCGAGTTAGAACTATCAACAAGCCAAGATGTGCTCACACCATCGATAAACACTAAATCATCAGTATTTGACGGAGCCATAGATATATCAGGAGTCCAGCGTCCGATATCTTTGAGTTCGCCCGCCTCGAGCCGGCACTTTCTAATCGTTAAAGCATTTGCCGGTTCACCATCATTACTATTACGCATTTGGCCTTTTCCGGTAGATAACCATTCTAACGATACGCCAGTATCAAGGGCGCAAGTGACAACCACGTCACCGGGGAAAAAATCGCGTCTAACCCAAGTGCTTATAGTGCCCGAAGATATACCTAATAAATCGCCAAGCTCTTTTTGCAGAGTAAAACCATACGCATCGAGAATCCGACGCAGAACCGCCCTCCCTCCATTTGCCATGATTTCATCATAGAGTTGCTTTCCTTTGAGTTTAGCTTTCACCACCTCAAATCTTGCATTTGCAAGCTCACCATTAATTAGCCATCGCAGGTCAGCCCCCGTATCAAGAGCACACTCAACGAAAACGTTGCTTGGGATTACGTTTCTTGCAAGCCAACTACTCACGTTGTTTGCATGTATACCAAGCCTTTCGGCTAGTTCCTTTTGCTGCTTAAAGCCGTATGCAGAAAGGACTCGTTCCAATGCGGCAGGCGCATTAACATCATTTTTAGACATATCACACCAACAAGAATTTTGTTTACAACCAAAATTTAGCGATCTATATTGGTGCTCATCGACCAAGATGCACACCACTGCACTACATTTCAAACAACAGGAGATAATGCGATATGTCAGATGCAAAATCAATCCCGCTGCATGACGCACAAAACTTACAAAATCAAACTGTATTGCTAGACGCTGGTCAGTTCAACGCGCTTGTAACCATGATGCAGCTATCCATGCAAAACATGATTCGTACAGCGATGTTAGACACCATGTCAGTAAAAGACTTCGCCGCCGCCCGTGGCGTTAGCGAGCGTCTGGTTTGGCAATGGATTGATGAGGGCGTCCTTATCAAAGCTCCCACCAAAGATGTTACCAGCAAAGAAAAAGCCGCTAAGCGTAGCCGCACCCTTATCAACGTCAAAGCATGGCGTGACAAACTGACCCAGCAAGCTATCGATTGCCGTTATATCAACTAACAGTCATCGCTTAACTGAACTTGATTTTGCAAGTTAAAGGGAGTTACAGCATGTTAGATTTTCGTGTTTCGTCACATGCGCACTTTGACGAGGCCTGCAGAAAATTCGCAGCTACTCATAACGTGAAAGAACTAGCGAATAAAGCCGGAATCAAGCCGCATACGCTTTACAACAAACTCAACCCAGAACAGCCGCACCAGTTAACGCCGCGTGAAGTCTGGACACTGACAGATCTGACCGAAGACTCGACCCTCGTCGATGGTTTTCTGGCGCAGATCCATTGTCTGCCATGCGTACCGGTCAACGAGCTGGCAAAAGAGAAACTGCAATCCTACGTTATGCACGCAATGAGTGAACTTGGCGAACTGGCAAGCGGTGCAGTTTCCGGCGACCGCCTCACGCCAGCCAAAAAACAAAACATGATTGCTAGCGTAAATGCGGGGATTCGCATGTTGTCATTATCGGCAATGGCGCTGCATGCGCGTCTGCAGACTAATCCTGCCATGTCGAGCGTAGTCGATACCATGAGCGGTATTGGCGCATCCTTCGGGCTGATTTGAGGTGCGTATGCTGAAAAGTGAACCGTCATTCGCGTCTCTGCTCGTTAAACAAAGCCCAGGCATGCATTACGGCCACGGCTGGATTGCAGGTAAGGACGGCAAGCGCTGGCACCCTAGCCGCTCACAGGCTGATTTACTGGCTGGCCTCTCTACTCAAAAGCAGGGGGAATCATGGCTATCGAAGCTGTTTCCGCGACTGTTCCGCTAAAAGCGGGTGAACGTCTGGCCGGTCTTAATCATGTGGCTGAATTGCGCGCGAGATATTGGGGCGATAGCTGGAAAGAGGTTGAGCGTTTTGTCGATGATATGCGCGATAAACGTGACCCACAATTTGAAGAAAATAATCGGGCGCTGGCCGCTATTTTCTTTCTGGCAAAAATACCGGCGGCTCGTCATGAGCTCGAATTAAGTGAGCTGACTACTGACGAGAAAAAAGCGCTTATTACAGCGATGAATCATTTTCGTGCTGTAGTGAGCTTATTTCCAAAACGGCTAACCATGCCGAATTAGCCAACGGCAGAAATTAATGGCGTAAACCCGCCGGGTATTCTTTTGCCTAAATTCAGGAGGATTTATGAGTCGAGTTGTTTATTTTTCAACGCCGAGAAATGCAGGAAAAAACACGCTGGATGAATTGTTTAAAGAAGCCAAAAAAGAAGAGCGTAAAGACCGCGCGCTCGCTGTTTCCATCCGCCTTGAGGCGCTGGCTATCCATATCACCAAAGAGGGTATGAGCGGCACCGAAGCTGCCGAACTGCTGCGTCGTGAAGCAACCCGCTTTGAGAATGAATCACAGGAGCTGCACTAATGGCCGACTCAATGGATTTAGCACAACAGCGCGAGCAGGAAGACCGCGAGCGCCACATCAGCAACGCGCGCAGCCGTATCGCTGCGCCTTCCCGTTTTCTTTGCGAAGAATGTGACGCACCAATCCCGGAAGCTCGCCGCGCTGCGATTCCGGGCGTGGCTTTTTGCGTGACCTGCCAACAAATCGCCGAACTTAAATTAAAACACTATCGGGGTGCGATATGACTACCAGACCACTAAGCCAACTCAAGAAAGCGGCGCGTATTTGGGATAAAGCCCATCGAGGCATCGCGGCGTTTTGGCTGCGTCAGCATGCCACATCCAAACAGGGTGAATATCACCCGAAAGAATCGAAGCTACAAATTTTGAAAAAACTTCGGGAACAGCAAAAAGCTCAGTCGACATCGGTAAATGCTGGGGATTTCCAGAGCGATAAAACTCAACAGTCCGCCGAGTACAGCGAGCCGACACATGAATATCTGTCGATAGTTCTTCCCAGGTCTGCCAGTCATCCAGTTGAGATACTGGGGTATCCAAATAACGTCGATTTAAAATTTGTAAGGCGTGCCGAACATGTGTTGACCATTCTTCGCGTGGTTTCCAGCTATGTGGACAATTCCACTCAATTTTCCGACCTAGCTCATGCCGACCAGCTATTGAAAGAGGTAGCCGGTCTGCTATGTGGCATTGAGTCTCAGAAAGAAAAGCATCGCAAATGCCCAGCATGTCGGATGCGGAAATGATCTTCATTGGTTCTTTCGTAGCTTCGAAAGCTGTCACCTCTGTAATCAAATCAACATAGCGGCGTTGGGTGGGATCTTCTTCAGTGAATAAAGTCATAGACACTCCTGTCTCAGCAAAGGCTACGGGTGAGATTGATTATGCCTTTATATGGAATTTTCCAAAACAGGCAATAGCCAGCCCATATCTTACCTATGACCAACAACATCGCCGCGACCGTATGCTCGCGGCTTTGCTGCATGCGAGAAAGGTGCTTTCTCTCCAGCCTGAATGCGTGCGTTTTGATGTTTATCGCACCGCTGCTGTGCTGGAGAAAAATCAGGGCAGTCAACGAGCCAATGCCTTTTTAATAAGTTTCTGCAAAAGGGCATTGCCACGTCTTGAACTGGTCGCAAAAAAATACGAGTGCGCGGGTATCAACAGCAATGTATCAGCCGCTGTTTTTGGCAGTCATTTTGATACTGAACTTATGCAATATCTGGCGTCACGCATGGTCAATATGGTTGCCAGATATAACCGACTCCCGGACATGTCACGCGCCGATATCGACCTTTTGGCCGCTGATATCGCGAATTTCATTCGCGCTGAACTGGCTGACATTGATGACACCGGATTTAGCGAGCTTAAAACGCTGTACACCTGGTACATGCGCGCCGGTTTTATTTCTCTGCAATTCAATGTTACCCCTCCGCATTGGGAGCGAGTGACAAAGAAATATGTCGGAGAAGATGAAATCGCCCCGGCCATCGCTCGCATGTTTAACGATGTGTGGTGGCGTGGTCGTCTGCGTCGCATTGCGGCTGCATGGCGCGAACATCTGCAAATTACTGTCGGTAACGTCAGTAAGAAAAAGCATGCTTATGCGAGTAAAAACTGCGTGACTGACTGGCGTGAACAAAAGCGCCGCACTCGTGAATTTCTCAAAGGTCTGGATCTCGAAGACGAAGACGGCAACCGTATCAGCCTGATTGAAAAATTTGACGGCTCGGTCGCTAACCCTGCGATACGCCGCTGCGAGCTGATGACCCGCATCCGTGGGTTTGAAAATATCTGCAATGAACTCGGATACGTCGGGGAGTTTTACACCCTGACCGCACCGTCTAAATATCATGCCACGACTAAAGCGGGATACCGTAACAGCAAATGGAACGGCGCCAGCCCGTCGGACACGCAGAACTACCTAACCGGCCTTTGGGCGCGCATTCGTGCCAAGCTACATCGGGAAGAAATTCGCATTTTCGGCATACGTGTTGCCGAGCCTCATCACGACGGAACGCCGCATTGGCACATGCTTATGTTCATGTTGCCAGAAGACGTCGAGCGCGTGCGCCTCATCATCCGCGATTATGCATGGGAGGAAGACCGCCACGAACTTAAAAGTGATAAGGCTAAAAAAGCCCGCTTTCATGCTGAGGCTATCGACCCGGAGAAAGGCAGTGCTACCGGCTATGTCGCGAAATACATTTCTAAAAACATCGACGGTTATGCTCTCGATGGTGAAACCGATGACGAAAGCGGTGAGCTGCTGAAAGAGACAGCCCCCGCTGTATCAGCATGGGCGGCGCGCTGGCACATCCGTCAGTTTCAGTTTATCGGCGGTGCGCCGGTGACGGTCTACCGTGAATTGCGTCGTCTCGCTGATACCGAGGCCGCGCACGGTCTGAGCGTTGAGTTTGCCGCCGTCCATGATGCCGCTGACGCCGGTGACTGGGCTGGTTACGTTAATGCGCAGGGTGGGCCGTTTGTCCGTCGCGATGATTTGCAGGTGCGCACACTGTATGAACCGCGCACCGAGTTTAATCAGTATGGTGAGGAAACCGTCTGCATTCGTGGCGTATACGATTCCGCTATTGGTGCTGGCACTCCGATTTTAACCCGGCTAACGCAGTGGAAAATTGTGCCGAAGCGTGCCGTTGATTTGGCCGTTGACGTTAAGGGCGCTCCTGCGCCCTCTCGGAGTTCTGTCAATAACTGTACGGGAAGCGAAAGCGAGCCACCGGAACTCGATTTATCTAAACCCCTAAGTCGACGTGAAAAACGAGAGCTGACAAACCGACTCAGGAAGCAAAAGCCAGCAATACGGCGAAAATTTATCCACGGAACGGATGAGCAAAACGCAGCTATAGCGAAAACTATCGACGAGATACATCTGACTACCGGCATCACAATCAGCCGGGGCGAAGCCCTGCACCTGATGGTCGGTGGTAAAAGTTGTTTTGATGGCAAATGGCTACGCGGAACGGCCAAAGGGGAGATATTTTCCGCTGTACCATCACATCATGCGAAAACACAGAAAATCCTCAAGCGTGTAGCAATGCTGGCAGAAGCATCAAAATTAACCACTAAGTAATTCATATCCATATCATGTACATACGCCAACTGCGAGGCTAATTTTTCCTTCCCATTTTTTACCAATACGTGATACTGTATAAATATACAGTATCACGTATTGGGAGGGTTTTCATGGTTGGGGAACATTTCAGACGAACGCAGCAAAAGTGGGCTTGCGTGCAATTTATTGCCGAGGTATCTCTGATTGCAAACTGCAAACCAGCAGACTTAAAGCTCGCACTCACTCTCATTGCTGACCTGGCAAACAGCGAAAATGCTAGTAATAAAGACGAGGATTTATTTTATCGTGTAGAATAATTAACTGAACTGAAAGCCATGTAAAAGATACATGGCTTAAAAATTACATTGTTTCTTTAAGTGCACACAATTTCTTATCTAACTCACGAAAACAATCCAGTATAAAGTTAACATCGTCTAACTCATCTTTAGGATTTATTTGCTGATTAACCCTTGCGGATAAATGAGCAACCTCACCCCGCTTAGCTCCAAAACTATCTAACTTTGGCAACATCTGAGGTTCAAGCTCGTCGATATCAACCCCTGTGGGTAATATTAATAATTTAAAGTTTTTCGCCTTAATCCCATGATTCGAACTAATTTTACTAATAAACTGCTTACTAGCAATCGTCATAATTTCATTTAGAGAGTCTTTAGGATTTGTTCTTCCTCGTGACAAATCTATTAGTTCTTGATTGTTTTGCTCATCACCAACAGACCAACAACTATGATACGCAGCAAGGAATGATACAATCGTCATGGAGGGAACTTTATTCCTTTTCCATTGATTCAACGCATATAGAACCGTATCTTTAGAAATATCCTCTAGATAAGATTCAAACTCAGCATGGGTCAATAGACGGTAGCCCTTTGCCATATCTAGCTGCACAGGCTCATATTCACCAATGGGAGAAAAATCAGCAGGAAGCAGATGTCGTCTTAACTCCCCCAGTCTTTCCTGCAATAAAATAAAACGTTCAGACTGTGCCATAATCATACCACTGTTATTCTATTAGCAGCCTCATCAAATTTAAGAGTTGGTAACTTAGTATTTAGCAAAGCATTAAGCTCATTAAACCACACCGAAATTCTGGTAAATGTTGACTTGAGGCTTTTAGTTGTTGTTTCAATCGATGAAAGAAAACTATAATTTTCTTTACAAAGCTTTTGAAAAAGCTCTTCAACTTCAGTTTCTCGGCCTACAGTAGCATCCCTAACCTCTGCATAAGAAAAAGAGAGTACCATTATATCAAAAATTGCTCTATTGAATTTTCTTTCATAGTCACCAGCAAACCATTTTCTATAACTGTTAGAATCAAAAATTTTCATTATTGTGGCGTGAGCAAAATTAAGCTGGTTAAATTGCTCTGTCACCATACCCTCAACACGACCCCAGTCTTTATTAAAAACCAAACATGTATTATCTAAGAATTTTTTAAGGTCCCCTGCATAGTCAGTAAGAAAGTTTTTAAGGGCATAGAATCTCAATAACAACTCATTATCACGCATCCGAAAATCAGGTTTCTTTAACTTCAATATATTTTTAATTGCCTCATTATCAGGGGCGGAAGCATCGACAAAAGAAACAAAAGGACCAGGGTGTAGGGCTTGTCGTAGCTCTTGAGGGGCCAGTTGAACGCTACCAGTATTTAGACGTAAAAATACATGATAAAGGAATTCTTCACTCGGCCAATTTTTAATTACCACCGTTCTTATTGGTTGATTCTCAAAAGCCGCCACATCATTATAATAACTAGCATCATCTTTAAGATCGTGCAGATTCTTTCCTTTAAGGTCTGTTCTAATCTCTAGCCCGCTTAATTTTAAAGATTCATAGTTTTCATCACCTTTCTCAGCCGCAAATTGACGAATACTTAACAACCGTTGCTTGCCATCAAGGACTATATACGCCCCTCTTTGCTCCTTTCTTTCAGCCAAAACCAACTGCGGTATTGGCAAACCTAGTATTAACGACTCAATAAAATTGCTTTTCCTTGATTTATCCCAGGCATCACGCCGCTGAAAATCAGGATTAAGTTGTATATTGTTTTTATTAATTTGGTTAATAATAGTTTCTGTTGTCCAGTCGGTACCACTAACTACAGCAGCGGAGAAATCCGTGCCTTCGATTAACTCAACATCATCTTCGTTTTCAGCCTGCTCATCATACTCAAAAAAATGCTCTGACATTCGCTACCTCACTAGGCTAGATTTTAAGCTGTGCAATACCCTATGTTAGTCACAAAATCTACGGATTCGGCTGTAATATTATTACGCATCAAAACGCATCAAAATGCATGCAGCAAGAAATGTAGCTTTTATGACTTGAGTCCACATAATATCTCTATGCCTTGCTCTCATGCAATTGCATTAAAACAGCCCCATAAAGCGGGCAGGCGTGGCGGGGAAAGCATTGCGCGCCAGCGGTGGTGCGTAATATTAAAAATTATCGTCTGAGCGCGTCGTGATGGCTCGTTCATAGTCGCTGTCGGTTCGTTGGTGGTCGGGTGTGGTGGTGAGCGTGTGGAGCGTCTGAGGCGTGATGATGGCGGGGTATGAAAAAGCCGCCAATACTGGCGGCTTGAAGGGGGAATTATTCCGGGTTGTCGAGGGTGTACTCTTTGAACCTGATGACCTCCATGCCGAGCCAGTCGTTTACCTCCCTGAACCTGTCCTGTAGCGGCGATAACTCGTTACGCACAAAGACCTTTGCCACCTTCTCAACGTCGCCCATTGAGCCGATATTCTCAGGCTTGCCGCCCATGAGCTGGAAAGGTACGCGGTGCGCATCCATCAGGTCAGCGGCGCTGGCTTTCTTGATGTTGAAAAAGTCATCCTTTGTGGCGACTTCGCTCAATGGCACGATTTTTATGCCGTCCGGTTTCCCGTTCGGTGAGTAGAAAAACAGGTTTTTAAAGTTGCCGAGCCCTTTAGAGTTACGCATTGCATCGCGCAGCGATTCGACGTCAGTCGCGCTTTGCGCCGGGTCAGTCACATACATGATGTAACCTGCGTGCGCGCCGTTCTGGTAATACTTGCGACGGAACAGCGTCGCGGACTCATTAAGCCAGGCAGAATTAAGCGCACTGAGATATTCCGGCAGACCGTAAATTTCCTGATTAATGTCAGGCTCCAGCAGGTGAAACACGGTGTCAGGCGCGAATTCATGCGGCAGAGTGAAGTTTTCCACAAACCAGAAAATCGAATCATCAACCCCACGACGGGTATATTTGGCCGGTGAGGTCAGTAGCTTGATTAACTGGCCGGTGACGCTGTGGCGCTGCTCAAGAAAGGCGTTGCCGAATACCAGATAGTCGAGCGCAAAACGGCTGAAATCCTGACGTGATAACAACGGGTGCGGAATGTAGGTGCTCGCGAGCACGTTGCGTTTAACGTAAATCGGTGAGCTGTGATGCACGGCAGAGCGCAGGCTCTTCGCCAGCCCGGAAAAACTGACCGGCGGCTCGTACCATTTGCCGTTACTGATGCACTCGACATAATCCAGAATGTCGCGCTTATCGAGCACCGGCACCGGCTCGCCGAAAGTGAACGCCTCCATTTTCTGCGGGGCGCTGGCCGTCATGGCGACTGCTTTGCGTGGCTTGCGCTTGCTCATGCTGCCACCTCACCCGCTGCAACAGCGAAAGACCAGTCGCAGCCAAACAGCAGACGATAATCATCGTCGCTGTATTCGCGTTTAATCTCCTCAGGCGCAAAGAGATTGCACCCGCGCTGGCATGCTGCATCCAGAGTGACAGACTGACGCCAGACACCATCTGTGCAAAATACGCTGTCACCGGTATTGATTAGCGGTGACGGTCGGCACTTGCGGGTTGTGCCGTTCCATACCCTAAATGCTGCGTAGCTGTCTGATGGTGTGGTGAACATCGTCAGATTGTGGCGTTTATGGCTGGCGATAGCTGCCGCGACTTTTGCCGCTCTTAGCGGATTATTGAACCATCCGAACTCATCAAGGTAGACATTACCCGCCAGCGCGGCGCAGTGGGATTCCTCGCCGACAAAGCTGATAACCGCACCGTCGTCGAGCTGCAGGTTGTGGCCGTTGCTCGTCAGACGGACGCCGACGCGCGCCGAAAGGTTATTCATGTACATCAGCGCCACGCGCGCATGCTCAATGGTGTGAGCAAACCAGACCTGATTATTGCCTGTTGTCAGCGCATCGAGCAGCGCTTCACGGCTAAAGAGCTGCGTTGCGCCAATCTGGCGCGATTTGGTGATGCTGCGGTCGATACTGAGTTTCCCGACACGCAACCATGTTGCCTGATAGTCAAAGCTGTCATTGTGCAGAATATCGGCCATTGCCTGAATCTGGCTATGTGAGAAAACGTTATTTTTCATTAATTAAACTCCAGAATAGATTTAGGCTGCATGCCGCTACCGGCAGAAAGCGGTTCGTTTAACAGGGCGTGCATGGTCGCCCATGCGATATCGGCGTGACTGGCTTCCTCGGTGCGGCTGGCCTCATAGGTGGCGCTGCGACCGCTGCTGGTCATGGTTTTGCGAATCGACATAAACGACTGCGTGACGTCGGTTGCCCCGGCGTCGTACTCCAGACAGCCACGGCGAATGGTGTCTTTTGCCTTGAGCACCATCGCGGTTTTCATCTCAGGTGTGTAACGGATGCCGCGTGCCGCCGGGTAGAATGAGCGCACCAACTGGAACACGCCGAGACCGAGGCCGGTTGCGTCAATGCCGATGTATTCGACGTTGTATTTCTCGGTCAGTTTGCGGATGCCCTCTGCCTGCGCGGCAAAGTCCATGCCTTTCCACTGGTGACGCTCCAGCATGCGAAACTTGCCACCCGAAACCACCGGCGGCGCGAGTACGACACATCCGGCACTGTCGCCGGTGTGGGACGGGTCGTAGCCAATCCAGACCGGGCGCGAGCCGAATGGATGGTCGGCGAACGGGGCGAAGTCCTCCCATGTTTCCATCACGTCGACCATGCAGCGCTGCAGCTCCTCGAACGGGAATACCGATGCCTTATCGTCGACAAACTCGCACATAAACAGGTTCTTAAAGTCCTCATCACTGTTTTCGCGTCTGAGCTGGTCGAGGTCGAACAGGGTGCAGCCACCGGCAAGGGCGTCCTCAATAGTGACAATCTGCCGCCACTGTCCGTCAGCGCAAAGAAGCCCACCGGCGAGCGCGCTGTGACTGATGTCGATTTCGATGCGGTCAGCGGCACTGGCGCGCCCCTTGTTGAACAGCTCGCCAGACCAGAAGGGGTAAGCGCCGTGCGCCAGCGTGGAAGGTGTCGAAAAGTAAGTTGAGCGCAGATGCTTTTGCGAGGCCATGCCCGATGCGACTTTGCGCAGCTTCTGAAAATTCGGGATCCAGAATATTTCATCGACATACAGGTCGCCGTTATGGCTCTGCGCGGTGTTGGAATTGGTGCCGAGAAAAATCAGCTTTGCGCCATTGTTGCCGATGACAATCGGGTCGCCGGTCAGGTCAACGTCAACCAGTCGCGCAAACTGAATGATGTATTCCCGGAACACGTAAGCCTGCGTTTTACTGGCTGACAAAAATATCTGGTTATGGCCGGTTTTGAGCGCGCGCAGCAGTGCCTCGCGGGAGAAATAGAACGTCGCGCCAATCTGGCGGGATTTGAGAATGTCACGAATACGGTGCTCCAGCCCTGCGCGGTACCACTGCAACTGGTACTCGAAAGACTGGTCGAAAAATAATTCCTCCAGTTTCTCGATAGCCTCGTCGCTGAAAAAATTCTTTTTCGGCTTTTTGCGCTCCCCTTTGTTACGGTTGGCGACGTTGGGGTTCAGGTCGGCCTCGTTGCCGGTCTGGCTGTAACGGTTGACGCGCGCCAGCCGTTCAATCTGCCGTCCGAGCAGGTCAATTTCTTTGAAATCGCCGCCTGTCTTTTGCGGCTTGGCGATGAGCTGAATCAGCCTGGCCTCAAGGCTGCTTTCAACGCGGGAAATCGGTGCGATGTCGTCCCAGCCGTCGCGCTGCTTCCAGCTCTGCACGGTCGGGCGCTTGACCTGCAGCATTTCGGCAATCTGTGGCACGGAAAAGCCCTGCCAGTAAAGCAGCGATGCCTGTCGTCGCGGGTCATGCAACAAGGTTGTATCGGTGGAAATGGTCATTGATGCCTCGCCGTAGTGGATTCAGGGCAAGGCTACTTAATGGCCGTCAGCGATTCGCTAAGGTGCTGTTGTGTGGGCGGTTATCCAGTCGTCATTGGTAGTCTGGCGCGTCCTGAGACCGGAAACTGGCGTTGACCCGTAACCCCAACATCAGGACTCCTGACAATGGCAAAAAAAGTCTCAAAATTCTTTCGCATCGGCGTCGAGGGTGATACCTGCGACGGGCGCATTATCAGCGCCAGCGATATTCAGGAAATGGCCGAAACCTATGACCCGCGCGTCTACGGTTGCCGTATCAACCTTGAACACATTCGCGGCCTTTTGCCCGACGGCATGTTTAAACGTTATGGCGATGTGGTTGAGCTGAAAGCCGAAAAGATTGACGACGATTCTGCGCTGAATGGCAAATGGGCGTTGTTCGCCAGAATCACCCCAACCGATGACCTTATCGCGATGAATAAAGCCGCGCAGAAGGTCTATACCTCTATGGAAATTCAGCCGAATTTTGGTAACACCGGCAAATGCTATCTTGTCGGCCTTGCGGTCACTGATGACCCTGCGAGCCTCGGTACTGAATACCTCGAATTCTGCCGCAAGGCGAAGTACAACCCGCTGCAGCGCTTTAAGGCCAGTCCTGAAAATGTCTTTTCAGTCGCCACGCTGGCCGAACTGGAATTTGAAGACGTTCCCGACACGGTGCTCAACAGCCTGGCCGACAAGGTGAAAGCCATTTTCAGCCGTAAACAGGTCAGCGACGATGCGCGCCTGAATGATGTGCATGAGGCGGTGACCACCGTCAGCGAACATGTGCAGACCAGCCTCACTGCGCAGGATAAGCGTCTTTCCGATATGGAAACCGCGCTAGCCACCTTTAAACAGGAACTGACCGGCAAGGTTGAAGAAACCAGCCAGGCCTTTTCCGCCCTGAAAACCACCCTCGACAAAACCGAAAGTTTCAGCCAGCCGCGACGCACGAAAGCCAGCGGCGGCGGTGGCGATGAGCTGCTGACCGACTGCTGATAAACCGCAGAACAGAAACCGGGCGGCAACCCCGCCCGATGCAGTGACTAACCGATAAATTCAAACAGGAAAGACTATGCGCCCGGAAACCCGTTTTAAGTTTAATGCCTATCTGACCCGCGTCGCTGAGCTGAACGGCATCAGCACTGATGATGTCAGTAAAAAATTCACCGTCGAGCCGTCCGTCACGCAAACGCTGATGAACAAAGTGCAGGAGTCATCCGCGTTTCTGCAGACGATTAATATTCTGCCGGTCGCAGAAATGAAGGGTGAGAAAATCGGCGTCGGTGTGACCGGTACTATCGCCAGCACGACTGATACCTCGGGCGATGATGAGCGTAAGACCGCAGACTTCACCGCGCTTGAATCCAACAAGTACGAGTGCGACCAGATTAACTTTGACTTCCACCTGAAATATAAAACCCTCGACCTGTGGGCGCGTTTTCAGGACTTCCAGCGCCGTATCCGCGACGCCATTGTCAAGCGTCAGGCGCTCGATTTCATCATGGCTGGTTTTAACGGTACCACCCGCGCCGCCACCTCTGACCGTACCAAAAATCCGATGCTGCAGGATGTGGCCGTCGGCTGGCTGCAGAAATACCGCAATGAAGCCCCGACACGTGTGATGAGCAATATCACCGATACTGACGGTAAGGTCGTTTCGGCAGTGATTCGCGTTGGTCGAAACGGTGACTATGAGAACCTCGACGCGCTGGTGATGGATGCCACCAACAACCTGATTGACGAGGTTTATCAGGATGACCCGAAACTCGTTGCCATCGTTGGCCGTAAGCTGCTGGCCGACAAATATTTCCCGCTGGTGAACAAGCCGCAGGAAAACAGCGAGGCGCTCGCGGCAGATATCATCATCAGCCAGAAGCGAATCGGCAACCTGCCTGCTGTGCGCGTGCCGTACTTCCCGGCGAATGCCGTACTGGTAACTACTCTGGAAAACCTCTCTATCTATTTCATGGATGAGAGCCACCGCCGCAGCATTGATGAAAACCCGAAAAAAGACCGCGTTGAAAACTACGAGTCGATGAATATCGACTATGTGGTCGAGGCGTATGCCGCCGGGTGCCTGCTGGAAAACATCACCCTGGGCGATTTCACCGCACCTGCAGCACCGGAAAGCGGAGCCTAAACCATGACGAGCCCCGCACAGCGTCACATGATGCGGGTCTCGGCCTCTCAAGCCGCGCAGCGGGAGCAAGTCCCGCTGCGCCATGCAACCGCCTATGAGCAGATGCTGGTTAAGCTGGCCGATGACCGCCGCACGTTAAAAAACATCCGTTCAAACGAGCGTAAAGCCGCGAAAAAGCGCGAGCTGCTGCCGTTCTATGCGCCGTGGGTCGCCGGTGTGCTGGCTGATGGCTGCGGTGCGCAGGATGACATTGTCATGACCGTCATGCTGTGGCGTCTTGATGCCGGTGATATCGCTGGCGCGCTGGAAATTGCGCCCTACGCGCTGCAATACGGCCTCACCACTGACCATCGCCGCACGACACCTTACATGCTGGTTGAGGAGGTGGCGCTTGCCGCACTGCGTCTGCGCGATGCCGGTGAATCTGTCGACCTTTCCTGGCTGCAGACCACTATCGACCTGACCGACGGCGCTGACGTTCCCGATATGGTGCGTGCCCGTCTGCATAAGGTGACAGGCCTGACCCTGCGTGATGCCGGTATGAATGCAGAGGCGCTGGCGCAGTTTCAGCGCGCGATGCAGCTCGACCGCAATGCCGGTGTGCGCAAGGAGATTGAGCGGCTGGAACGCGCACTGAAGCCAAAAGCGGAGGCACCCCCCCGTAAAACGACTAAACCGCGCACGCGCAAACCTGTCGCCAGACCGGCAGCAAAGCGCGGGCGTCCACCAAAGGCGGTAAAAACCGCCGGTTAACTGAACGCTCCCCGAGCCGGGCGGCACGCCGGTCAAAGCGGGTTTTGACCCTGACGGCGACCGGCGTCCACCGCCCAACCTGATGAGGTTGTCATGACGACAGTGATTCTGAACCAGCCCGACGAACCGCAGGACGTACCGGGCGTGGTGATTCCCGTACCGGAGACGGGCGATGCAGTAATTAAAAACACGTTCTTTTTCCCTGATGTGGATCCGAAGCGCGTGCGCGAGCTGATGCGGCTTGAGCAGACGGTTTCCGATGCGCGCCTGCGCCATGCCATCAGAACCGGCATGGCGGAAACCAATGCGGAGCTTTACGACTACCGGCTGCGCCAGACTGCCGCCGGGTTTAAGCATCTGGCCGACGTGCCTGCTGAGGAAATCGATGGAGAGAATGTGCGTATTTTCCACTATCTGAGCGCCGTAACGGCGATGGCAACCGCCACCCTGTATGAGCGCTATCGCGGTGTTGAAGCCACCGGCAAGGGTGACAAAAAAGCCGACAGCGTCGAAACCACCATTGATGACCTGTGGCGGGATATGCGCTGGTCGGTCGCGCGTCTGCAGGACAAACCGCGCTGCATCGTGGGCCAGCTCTGATGAAGGTCAGGTCGATGCAGGGCGACACCCTCGACGTGATTTGCGCCAGGTATTACGAGCGCACTGAGGGCGTTGTTGAAACGGTGCTGCAGGCTAATCCCGGCCTGTCTGAGCTGGGCGTCATTCTGCCGCATGGCACGGCAATTGACCTGCCCGATGTGCCGTCTTCACCCGTAACTGAAACTATCAATCTTTGGGAGTAAACCATGACAGAAGGGGAAAAAGGCGTCCTGTCACTGTTTGTGATTGGGGCACTGATTGTGGTCGGAAAAGTGCTGGCAGGCGGTGAACCCATCACCCCGCGTTTGTTTATCGGGCGCATGTTGCTCGGCGGTTTTGTCTCAATGGTCGCCGGTGTTGTTCTGGTGCAGTTTCCTGATATGTCACTGCCCGCTGTGTGCGGTATTGGATCCATGCTCGGTATTGCCGGTTATCAGGTGGTGGAAATCGCCATTCAGCGCCGCTTTAAGTCACAGAAGGGGGAAGGCGATGCCGGTCATTAATACTCACCAGAATATCGCCGCCTTTCTGGACATGCTGGCGTATTCCGAAGGAACGGCGAACCATCCGCTGACGAAAAACCGTGGCTACGACGTCATTGTTACCGGCCTTGATGGCAGGCCAGAGATTTTCACCGATTACAGCGACCACCCTTTCGCACATGGCCGACCCGCGAAAGTGTTTAATCGCCGTGGCGAGAAATCCACGGCATCGGGGCGTTACCAGCAGCTTTATATGTTCTGGCCGCACTATAAAAAACAGCTCGCATTGCCTGATTTCAGCCCACTGTCGCAGGACAAGCTCGCGATCCAGTTAATCCGGGAGCGCGGTGCTATTGACGATATCCGGGCGGGGCGTATTGAGCGTGCTGTTTCCCGTTGCCGGAATATCTGGGCGTCATTGCCGGGTGCCGGTTACGGCCAGCGCGAGCACAGTCTCGAAAAGCTGGTTACCGTCTGGCGCACGGCTGGCGGGGTGGTGGCATGAAAGTCCTGATAACGCTGTTTGTGCTGGCCGTGCTCGGTCTGATGTGGTTGCGCCATGAGAATGGCAATTTATCCCGCTCCTTTGAGACGGCAAACCGCGTTGCGAGCGAGCAAAAGGCGACGATTGGCATGCTGAAAAATCAGCTCAGTGTCGCCGGCCAGCTCGCCCGACGTAATGAATCCGCGCAGGTGGCACTGCGCGAACAGCTCGCAAAGGCAGGCGCAGAAGCAAACCGCCGCGAGCAGACGATAACGAGGTTACTTGATGAAAATGAAGCCTTTCGCCGCTGGTATAACGCTCCTCTGCCTGATGCTGTGCGCAGGCTGCACACCCGCGCCGCCTGCGCCAGCGCCGGTGATTGTGGTCAGCGGATGCCCGAGGGTGAGCCTTTGCCCGATGCCGGGAAGTGATCCGAAAACTAATGGTGACCTGAGCGCGGATATCCGCCGCCTTGAGGGCGCGCTGACCGCCTGCGCGCTGCAGGTCAAAACCGTCAAACACTGTCAGGATGAACTCGATGCAGAAGCACAAAAGCCTGCGCAAGGCGCTGATTAACGCCGTGCCGCAGCTCCGAAACAACCCCGATATGCTGCGCCTGTTCGCTGATAACGGGCATACGGATTCCCGACTGGAGAGCTCGCTGTCGTTTGAAAAGGTGTACGTGCTTAACGTGGTGGTGACTGACTTTACCGGCGACCTCGATTTGATATTTGTGCCGGTACAGGCATGGCTGCGTGAGCATCAGCCGGACATTATGACCACCGACGACGGGCGGGAGAAAGGATTCACATGGATGATTGATATCAATAACGACGATTCGCTCGATATCAGTATCAGCCTGAGACTCACCGAGCGCACGCTCGTCAAAGAGGTCGACGGCGCATTGCATGTCAGCTATGCCCCTGAGCCACCGCTGCCTGAGCCAGTGACGCGCCCGGTCGAGCTGTACGTTAACGGCGAGCTGGTGAGTAAGTGGGATGAGTGAGTTAACCGCGCTGCAGGAGCGCCTTGCCGGTCTGATTGCCAGCCTGTCACCGGCGGCGCGTCGTCAAATGGCGGCTGACATTGCAAAAAAACTGCGCGCCAGTCAGCAGCAGCGCATCAGGCGACAGCAGGCACCCGACGGCACCCCGTATGCCGCCCGAAAGCGCCAGCCGGTGCGAAGTAAGAAAGGCCGTATCAGGCGCGAAATGTTCGCCAGACTGCGCACTAACCGCTTTATGAAAGCCAAAGGCAGCGACAGTGCGGCGGTGGTGGAATTTACCGGCAGGGTACAGCGCATGGCGCGGGTGCATCAGTATGGCCTCAAAGACCGGCCAAATCGTCACAGCCGGGATGTGCAGTACGCGGCGCGCCCGTTGCTCGGTTTCACCCGCGACGATGAGCAGATGATTGAAGACATCATTATCAGGCATCTCGGTAAATAAATATTGTGTGAACCACCACCGGAGCCGCGCGAATTGGCGCGACTCCAGACCAGAGGCATCCTTGCACTATGAATATGTTATCCACAATACAGGAGCTCGCGCGCGCGATTCGCAACCTCATCCGCTCAGGTGTGGTGACTGAGGTCGATACCGCGCAGGGGCTGTGCCGCGTACAAAGCGGCGGGATCCAGACTGCATGGCTGAACTGGCTGACCACCCGCGCCGGTCGTTCGCGGACATGGTGGGCTCCCTCGGTCGGTGAGCAGGTGCTGCTGCTGGCAATTGGTGGCGAGCTTGATACTGCTTTCGTGCTGCCGGGGATTTTCTCCGACGATAACCCTGCCCCGTCAGCCTCGGCGGATGCGTGGCATGTGGTGTTCCCCGACGGCGCTGTTATGGAGTATGAGCCGGAAACCGGTGCGCTGACGGTCAGCGGCATCAAGACTGCCGATGTGACGGCATCGGAGTCCATTACCGCCACCGTGCCGGTGGTACTGGTAAAAGCGGCAGAACGTATCACCCTCGACACCCCGGAGGTGGTATGCACCAACAAACTGACGACGGCGACGCTTGAGGTGCAGAAAGGCGGCACCATGTGGGGAAACATCGAACATACCGGTGGCACGTTGAAATCAAACGGCGTGCAGGTCGATAACCACGGTCACGGCGGCGTACAACGGGGCGGGAACTGGACGGAGGGCACAAAATGACAGCGCGTTATCTGGGGATGAACCGCAATACCGGCATAGGTATCAGTGACAGTGAGCATATCAGCCAGAGCATGCGCGACATTCTGCTGACGCCGGTCGGCTCGCGGGTAATGCGTCGTGAATATGGCTCGCTCCTGTCTGCGCTGATTGACATGCCGCAAAACCCGGCGCTCAGGCTGCAAATCATGGTGGCGTGCTATTCCGCGATCCAGAAATGGGAACCACGCATCAGGCTTATCTCCATCAGCTTTGAGCGCGGCGACACTGGCGAAATGTATGTCGATATTACCGGGATGCGTACCGATACCGGTGCGTCAGTTTCAACCACTGTTTCACTGAGTTAAATCACTATGGCAACCGTTGACCTGAGTCAGTTACCCGTTCCCGACGTGGTTGAGGAACTGGACTATGAAACTATCCTTGCGGAACGCATTGCGACGCTGATTTCGCTCTATCCCGAAGACCAACAGGAAGCCGTCGCCCGGACGCTCGCACTTGAGTCTGAGCCAATTGTTAAATTGCTGCAGGAAAACGCCTACCGCGAGGTTATCTGGCGTCAGCGTGTCAATGAGGCTGCACGCGCAGTGATGCTGGCTTATGCCATAGACAGTGACCTCGATAATATCGGGGGAAATTTCAGTGTTGAGCGTCTTGTCGTCACGCCTGCTGATGACACCACCATTCCACCCACCCCGGCAGAAATGGAACTCGACGCCGATTATCGTCTGCGTATACAGCAGGCTTTTGAGGGGCTGAGCGTGGCGGGGCCTGTCGGGGCGTACCAGTATCATGGCCGTAGTGCTGACGGGCGCGTCGGCGATATTTCAGTTATCAGCCCGTCGCCAGCCTGTGTGACGATTTCCGTGTTGTCACGTGAAAACAACGGCGTCGCATCTGAGGAACTGCTTGCAATTGTGCGCAATGCCCTGAACGCAGAAGATGTCAGGCCGGTCGCTGACCGGGTGACGGTACAGTCAGCCGAAATTGTTAACTACCAGATTAACGCCACGCTTTATCTTTATCCCGGCCCGGAAAGTGAACCCATCAGGGCGGCGGCTGAGGCAAAGCTGAAAGCCTATATCAGCGCGCAGCACCGCCTCGGGCGCGATATCCGTAAATCAGCGATTTATGCCGCCCTGCATGTTGAGGGAGTTCAGCGGGTGGAGCTGGCGGCACCGGTCGCGGATATTGTTCTCGATAACACACAGGCGTCATTTTGCACTGACTACAGCCTTGTAATCGGGGGAGCTGATGAATGACTCACGATTATTGCCGGTGGGCTCATCGCCACTGGAAGTAGCCGCCGCAAGGGCATGTGCTGAGATTGAAAGGACACCGGTCAACATCCGCGCGTTGTGGAATATTGACACCTGCCCGGAAAATTTGTTGCCGTGGCTGGCGTGGGCGTTTTCTGTCGACCGGTGGAATGAGAACTGGCCGGAGGGAACAAAACGTGCCGTTATCCGTGATGCATATTTCATTCACTGCCACAAGGGGACTATCGGCGCAATCCGTCGGGTAGTGGAGCCACTCGGCTATGTAATCAATGTAACGGAATGGTGGGAAAGCGGCGACACGCCAGGCACATTCCGGCTTGATATCGGGGTGCTTGAAAGTGGCATTACCGAAGAAATGTATTTCGAAATGGAACGACTGATTGCGGATGCAAAACCAGCCAGTCGTCATCTGACTGGCCTGAATATTGTCCAGGACATTCCCGGTTATTTGTATACCGGCGGCGTGTCCTGCGATGGCGATATTATTACGGTTTACCCGGGATAAGTGAGGAATAATGAGCACGAAATTTAAAACCGTTATCACCACTGCCGGAGCCGCTAAGCTTGCTGCGGCCACCATGCCGGGCGGTAAGAAAATAAATCTTAACGTTATGGCTGTTGGTGACGGCGGCGGAAAGCTGCCGGATCCTGATGTCGGTCAGACACAGCTTGTTAATGAGGTCTGGCGTCACACTCTGAATAAAATCAGCCAGGACAACCGGTACAGTAATTACATTGTGGCCGAGCTGGTTATTCCGCCGGAGGTGGGCGGCTTCTGGATGCGTGAGCTTGGCCTTTACGACGATGAAGGGACGCTGATTGCTGTTGCCAATATGGCCGAAAGCTACAAGCCAGAACTGGCTGAGGGCTCAGGGCGTGCGCAGACATGCCGCATGGTCATTATTGTCAGCAGTGTCGAGTCTGTGGCGCTGTCCATTGACTCAACGATGGTGATGGCGACGCAGGATTATGTCGACGACAGGCTCGCCGAACATGAAAAATCCCGTCGTCATCCTGATGCCACTCTTAAAGAAAAAGGGTTTACTCAGCTCAGTAACGCGACAGACAGCGAGTCTGAAACGCTCGCAGCGACGCCGAAAGCTGTCAAGACAGCGTATGACCTTGCTAATGCGAAATATACAGCTCAGGACGCCACCACAACGCGTAAAGGCATTGTGCAACTCAGCAATGCCACTGACAGTGTGTCTGAGACGCTTGCCGCGACACCGAAAGCGGTCAAGGTGGCATACGACCTTGCTAACGCGAAATATACAGCTCAGGACGCCACTACAGCGCGTAAAGGGATTATCCAGCTCAGCAATGCCACTGACAGCACGTCTGAGACGCTGGCCGCAACGCCGAAAGCGGTTAAAGCGGCTATGGATAATGCGAACGGACGACTGGAGAAAAACAGTAATGGCGGCGATATTCCGGACAAAAAACAATTTGCGAGAACTATCGGCGCGGTAACGTCGACCACCATTACACTTGGCGAATCAGGCTGGTTCAAAATCGCCACGGTTGTAATGCCGCAGTCCACATCAACAGCGGTAATTAAGCTTTATGGAGGTTCGGGGTATAACGTTGGATCATTTGAGCAAGCGGCAATCAGTGAACTGGTACTGCGTGCCGGTAATGGTTCACCTGTTGGAATAACCGCCACATTATGGAGGCGTTCACCTTCTGCTGCTAACGAGGTCGCATGGGTTAATACATCAGGCGACACCTACGATATTTATATTAATATCGGCCAGTATGCGTACTGGTTAATTGCGCAATATGATTACACCGGTAATGCAAATGTCACGCTACACAGCACGCCTGAATATTCATCAGTACAGCCGGGAAACTCAACCAGCGGTCAGACATATACGCTGTATAACAGCCTGATGAAACCTACTCCCGAAGATGTCGGAGCGCTGTCAGTTAATGGAGGGAGGCTAAACGGTCCGTTAGGCATTGGTACTGATAATGCGCTGGGCGGTAATTCGATTGTATTCGGCGATAACGATACAGGGTTTAAGTGGCACAGTGACGGCGTTCTGGGGATTTATGCCAATAATGCTCTGGTTGGTTATATCGACAATTCCGGGCTGCACATGTCAGTAGATGTTCTCACTAATGGTGCCGTACGCGCAGGCAACGCAAAAAAACTGTCACTGACGAGTAATAATAATTCGACAATGACAGCCACGTTTAATTTATGGGGCGACGCAAACAGGCCAACAGTTATTGAACTGGACGACGATCAGGGATGGCATCTGTACAGCCAGCGAAATCCTGATGGTTCGATTGTCTTTACGGTCAATGGCGATATCACCGCTAACACGCTTCGTGCAGGCGGGGCCATCTACGCCAATAACGGTGACGTATCAGGCACTGTGTGGGGTAGAGGCAATGCCGACTGGTTGAGCGGCTACCTCTATTCGAATATGGTCAAAGCGGTCAGACTTGGCCCCGCGGCGCTTTCTGGCGGGCTGTGGCGTGATTTTCAGCTTGGCGGCGGACAGGTGGTGACGGGGTTCCATACTGACGGTAGCTGGGAAATGGAAGGTAATGATGACAAGGTTTACTACCGTCCCATTCAGTATCTGGTTGGTGATACGTGGGTAACAGCCCCAAGTGTATAAGGAGGAATAATGATGAAAGTGGTAAAAAATAAAAAGAGCGAACAGTTTTTAAATATTAAAAATTTCATCCCTTATACACCGGAACCAGAGGAAGCATTATTCGCCGGTGCGGCGCATCTACAATCAGAGGATGGTCAGGACTGGTATGCATGCCAGCAATTATTTTCAGAAGACACGCTGAAAATTACCTACGACGATAACGATGTTATTACGTGTATCACGCGCGATATTTCCGGTTTATGGCCTGCAGGCCAGAGCGTGGCGGAGCTACCTGATACGGATGAAAACCGTCGCGCTGATATTTCAGGCGGCTGGCAGTTTAAAGACGGTAAAGTCGTTCAACGGGTTTATTCGCCGGAAGAGCTGCGTAAAAAGGCGGAGGCTGAAAAAGTTCGCTGCCTTGCTGAGGCTGAATCAGCCATTGCACCACTGGCGCGGGCAGTAAAACTAAAAATTGCCACAGATGAAGAGATTAAACGGCTTGAAGCATGGGAACTCTACAGCGTAATGGTAAACAGGGTGGATACATCTGCGCCTGACTGGCCGGATATACCACGCTAAATATTCAGGTGGGTTTATTACCCGCCTTTTCTTTTTCCTGTCGTTGTGCCATCAACCTGACAGCCGGTACAAATAGCCCCCTCTTGTGTACTGACCTGAAAATATACTCACCCCTTAACCACGGAGTTAACCGGATGAGTGATTTTCACCACGGCACGCAGGTCATCGAAATTAATGACGGTACGCGTGTTATTTCCACAGTAGCGACTGCGGTCGTCGGCATGGTTTGTACAGCCAGCGATGCAGATGCCACGCTGTTTCCCCTCAATGAACCGGTACTGATTACCAATGTGCAAAGCGCCATTGCGAAAGCCGGTAAAAAAGGCACGCTGGCTGCATCACTGCAGGCCATCGCAGACCAGTCAAAACCCGTCACTGTTGTTGTACGTGTTGAGGATGGAACCGGCGATGACGAGGAAGCTGCGCTCGCACAGACTGTTTCCAACATTATCGGAGGTACGGATGAGAACGGTAAATACACCGGTATCAAGGCTCTCCTGACTGCTCAGGCCGTCACCGGCGTCAAGCCGCGTATTCTTGGGGTGCCGGGGCTGGATACTAAAGAGGTCGCGGTCGCGCTTGCGTCGGCTGCCATTAAGTTACGTGCATTTGCTTACGTCAGCGCGTGGGGATGTAAGACTATTTCCGAAGCGATGGAATATCGTAAAAATTTCAGCCAGCGCGAGCTGATGGTTATCTGGCCTGATTTCCTCGCGTGGGACACCGTCAAAAATACCACCGCAACGGCTTACGCCACTGCGCGTGCACTCGGCCTGCGTGCTTACATCGACCAGACTGTCGGCTGGCACAAAACCCTGTCTAACGTTGGTGTACAGGGCGTTACCGGCATCAGCGCCTCAGTGTTCTGGGATTTGCAGGCATCCGGCACCGATGCTGACCTGCTCAACGAGGCCGGGGTTACAACGCTGGTACGCAAGGACGGTTTCCGCTTCTGGGGTAACCGCACCTGCTCGGATGACCCGCTTTTTCTGTTTGAGAACTACACCCGCACCGCGCAGGTACTGGCCGACACGATGGCCGAGGCGCACATGTGGGCGGTCGACAAGCCCATTACCGCCACGCTCATTCGTGACATTGTTGACGGCATTAACGCCAAATTCCGCGAGCTGAAATCAAACGGCTACATCGTGGAGGGTAAATGCTGGTTCGATGAGGAATCGAACGACAAGGAAACCCTCAAGGCCGGGAAACTGTATATCGACTACGACTATACACCAGTTCCGCCTCTGGAAAGCCTGACCCTGCGCCAGCGTATCACCGATAAATATCTGGTGAATCTGGCCGAATCGGTCAACAGCTAAGGAGCCTGAAACAACATGGCACTACCCCGAAAACTCAAATACCTGAATATGTTCAATGACGGCCTCAGCTACATGGGTGTTGTTGAATCCGTGACGCTGCCGAAACTGACCCGCAAGCTCGAAAACTATCGCGGCGGCGGTATGAATGGCGCGGCAGCGATTGACCTCGGCCTCGACGATGATGCGCTCACCGTCGAATGGTCTGTCGGTGGCCTGCCTGATGTGGCTCTGTGGGCGCAGTACGCCGCCCCGGGCGCTGATGCTGTGCCGCTGCGTTTTGCTGGTTCTTACCAGCGTGACGACACCGGCGAAATCGTGGCGGTCGAGGTGGTCATGCGTGGCCGTCATAAAGAAATCGACGGCGGCGAGAATAAGCAGGGTGAAAACACCTCGACCAAACTGTCGACTGTCTGCACCTACTACCGCCTCACGATTGATGGCAGCGACGTCATCGAAATCGACACCGTCAACATGGTCGAGAAGGTGAACGGCGTCGACCGTCTGGAACAGCACCGCCGCGCAATCGGGCTGTAATTCCCTGACCGGTCAGCACTGCTGTCCGGTTATTAACCCCATTCAGAACAGAGAAAAACATCATGGCAAAAGCACCACGTAAAACCGCTGAATTTATTGATACGGCTGGCAATGAAATTGACACCGTAAACCCGAACGTCGTGACCCTGGACAAACCGATTAAGCGCGCCGGTCAGACGATTGATAAAGTCACCCTGATTGAGCCGAACGCCGGTACCCTGCGCGGCGTCAGTCTGGCGGCGGTGGCGCAGTCCGAAGTCGACGCCCTGATTAAGGTACTGCCCCGCATGACCTACCCCGCGCTCACCGCGCAGGAGCTTACCGCGATGAACCTGCCCGATATGTTGTCGCTGGCCGCTAAGGTGATTGGTTTTTTGTCACCGGCTTCGGCGGAATAGACTTCCCGCCAGACCTGTCGACTGATGACCTGATGGCGGATATCGCAGTGATATTCCACTGGCCGCCATCAGAACTCTGTTCCCTGAGCCTGACCGAGCTCATCACATGGCGCGAAAAGGCGCTGCAGCGTAGCGGAAACCACAATGAGTAATAACCTGAGGCTTGAGGTATTGCTGAAAGCGGTCGACCAGGCGACCCGACCGCTTAAATCCATCCAGACCGCGAGTAAAACCCTGTCGGGTGATATTCGCAACACACAAAAGGGTCTGCGCGACCTGAACGGTCAGGCGTCGAAAATCGACGGCTTTCGTAAGGCAAGCGCGCAACTGGCTGTGACTGGTCAGGCGCTTGACAAGGCAAAGCGCGAAGCCGGTGAGCTGGCTGTGCAGTTTAAAAACACCACCAGTCCGACCCGCGCGCAGGCGCAGGCGCTCGAAGCGGCAAAACGTGCCGCCTCTGAGCTGCAGATGAAATATAACAGCCTGAGAACATCGGTACAGCGCCAGCGTTCCGAGCTGATGCAAGCCGGTATCAATACCCGCACTCTGTCTGCCGATGAACGTCGGCTCAAAACATCCATCAGCGAAACAACAGCGCAGCTTAACCGCCAGCGCGAGGCACTGGCGCGCGTCAGTGCGCAGCAGGCGAAATTAAGCCGGGTGAAAGAGCGATATAAATCAGGTAAAGAGCTTGCCGGTAACATGGCCGCAGCAGGCGCTGCCGGGGTTGGGGTGGCTACCGCCGGGGTTGTTGCCGGTGTCGGAATGCTCAGGCCCGGCTACGACTTCTCGTTAAAAAACTCTGAACTGCAGGCAGTGCTTGGTCTTGAAAAGAAATCGTCGGAAATGGACGCGCTGAGAAAACAAGCGCGTCAGCTCGGGGATAATACAGCGGCCTCGTCTGACGATGCGGCGGCGGCACAGGTCATTGTGGCTAAATCTGGCGCTGATAAAGATGGGATTCTGGCGCAAACCCCCGCCATTCTGAATATGTCGCTGGCGAACAAAAAAACCATGGAGGAAAACGCCACCTTACTTATCGGGACAAAATCGGCATTTGGACTTGCTGACGATAAGGCATCACATATCGCTGACGTTATATCTATGGCGATAAATAAATCTCAGGCCAGCTTTGAGGGGTTAAGCGACTCGCTTACCTATGTCGGTCCGGTTGCTAAAGACGCGGGGGTTAGCCTGGAAGAAACCGCCGCAATGCTGGGTGCGTTACATGATGGAAAAATCACAGGATCCATGGCGGGTACTGGTGGTCGTGCGGTGTTAAGTCGCCTGCAGGCACCCACAGGAAAAGCCTATGACGCCATTAAAGAGCTTGGTGTCAAGACGATGGACAACAAAGGCAATACGCGCCCGATATTTACCATCCTGAAAGAAATACAGGCCAGCTTTAAGCGTAACAAGCTCGGAACAGGCCAGAAAGCCGAATACATGAAAACGATATTCGGTGAGGAGGCAAGCTCTGCTGCCAGCATATTAATGGCAGCGGCGGCCAGTGGAAAACTGGATAACCTGACCAAGATTATTAAAGAGTCTGATGGTAAAACCGAGGAGCTGGTCAAAGTTATGCAGGACAACCTCGGCGGTGACTTTAAAGAGTTTCAGTCTGCCTATGAGGCCGTCGGCACTGACCTCTATGACCAGCAGGAGGAATCATTACGTAGGCTCACCCAAACGGCCACGCGGTATGTGTTAAAGCTCGATAACTGGATAAAAGATAATAAAGAACTGGCGCAGACTATTGGCATTATTGCCGGTGGCGCACTGGCCTTAATCGGCATCATTGGCGGCATTGGTCTCGTTGCGTGGCCGGTTGTCATGGGGATTAACGCCATTATCGCTGCCGCTGGCGTGCTGGGTACGGTCTTTACTGTCACCGGTGGTGCCATTGTGACCGCACTCGGCGCGATTACCTGGCCGATTGTCGCAGTGGGGGCGGCGATTATGGCCGGGGCGCTACTCATCCGTAAATATTGGGAACCCATCAGCGCATTTTTCTCGGGGGTGATTGAGGGCATTATGAGTGCCTTTGCACCGGTCGGGGAAATGTTTGCGCCACTGGCACCAATTTTTGACGGACTCGGTGAGAAGCTGCATGGCGTCTGGCAATGGTTTAAAGACCTGATTGCACCGGTCAAGGCAACGCAGGAGACGCTCGATAGCTGCAAAAATGTCGGCGTTATATTTGGTCAGGCACTGGCCTCGGCCTTGAAGGCTCCGCTCAATGTTTTTAACAAGCTGCGCAGCGGTGTCGACTGGCTTCTCGAAAAGCTCGGTATTATCAACAAAGAGTCAGACAGCCTCGACCAGACCGCCGCCAGAACCAACGCCGCCACGCAGGGTAATTCCTACATCCCAGCGACCAGCACATATGGCGGCTATCAGGCTTATCAGCCCGTTACCGCACCGGCGGGGCGCTCTTACATTGACCAGAGCAAAAGCGAATACAACATCACTCTGCCGGGTGGTGTTGCGCCGGGGCATCAGCTTGACCGCCAGTTACGTGACACGCTCGAACAGATTGAACGCGATAAACGTGCGCGCCAGCGTGCCAGTATGACCCACGATTTCTGAGGAGGAATAAAACGATGATGCTTGCGCTGGGAATGTTTGTTTTTGAACTCCGTACCCTACCTTATCAGTCAATGCAGCATTCGAAAGATTACCGCTGGGCGTCTAATGACCGGGTCGGTAAACCGCCTGCATATCAGTTTCTCGGCGAGGGGGAAACCTCAATACAGCTTGCCGGCACGCTTTACCCTGCCATTACCGGCGGTCATATATCCCTGTTGGCTGTGGAACTGATGGCCGATGAGGGCAGGGCGTGGCCGCTGATTGAGGGAACCGGCAAAATCCTCGGGATGTATATCATCGATAAGGTGTCGACCACGCACGCCGAGTTTTTCAGCGATGGCGCGGCAAGAAAGATTGATTTCACGCTTTCGCTAAAACGGGTCGATGAATCACTGACGGCAATGTTTGGCGACCTGAATAAACAGGCGAGCGAGCTTCTCGGCTCTGCCGGTAATCTGACCGATAAGCTGCAGGGTACGCCCGGAGGGCTGACAGCATGATTACTGGCGTGACCATTGACGCCGGTGCCAGTCTTGCACCGGCATTTATGCTGACGCTGAACAGTCAGGACATTACCGACAATTTTAGTGACCGGCTGATTTCTCTCACCATGACCGACAACAGGGGCTTTGAGGCTGACCAGCTCGACATTGAGCTCGACGACGCCGACGGCAAAGTTGAGTTGCCCCTGCGCGGGGCGGTGCTGACGCTGTGGCTTGGCTGGCAGGGCTCGGCATTGCTGAATAAAGGCGATTTCACGGTCGATGAGATTGAGCACCGGGGCGCGCCTGATACCCTGACCATCCGGGCGCGTAGTGCAGACTTTCGCGGCACGCTCAATTCACGACGTGAAGAATCATGGCACGATACCACCCTCGGTGAGCTGGTAAGCACCATTGCAAAGCGTAACAAACTGACGGCCAGCGTCGCGGATTCGCTGAAAAAAATCCCGGTACCGCATATCGACCAGTCGCAGGAATCCGACGCGGTATTTCTTACCCGGCTGGCTGACCGAAACGGAGCGACTGTATCGGTTAAAGCGGGAAAACTACTGTTTCTGAAAGCCGGTAGTGCGCTGACGGCCAGCGGTAAGCCCATTCCACAAATGACGCTGACCCGCAGTGACGGCGACCGTCATCAGTTTGCCATTGCCGACCGCGGAGCTTATACCGGTGTAACAGCTAAATGGTTGCACACCAAAGACCCGAAGCCGCAAAAACAGAAAGTGACGCTGAAACGCCAGCCAAAAGAGAAGCACCTTCGCGCACTGGAACACCCGAAAGCAAAGCCGGTCAGCAAAAAGACGAAGTCCAGAAAAGAGCCGGAGGCTCGCGAGGGTGAGTATATGGCCGGTGAGGCCGATAACGTACTGGCGCTGACGACGGTATACGCTTCCAAGGCGCAGGCGATGCGCGCCGCTCAGGCTAAGTGGGATAAGCTGCAGCGAGGCGTTGCGGAGTTTTCAATTACGCTGGCGCTTGGCAGGGCTGATTTATTCCCTGAGACACCGGTGCGCGTGTCGGGGTTTAAGCGCGTCATAGACGAGCAGTCATGGCTAATCAGTAAGGTAACTCACAACCTGAATAATAGCGGCTTCACGACGGGCTTAGAGCTTGAGGTTAAGCTCACCGATGTGGAGTACAGCTCAGAAGAAAGCAAGAACTAAAAAAGCAAATCAGAACTTGCAAATGCAAGCTTTAGGTTTATTATTCCCTCAGATACGCCAGCAGGGGGAATAATTATGATGCACTGCCCGTTATGCCAAAACGCTGCGCATGCTCGCACTAGCCGATACCTTAGCACCGAAACGAAAGAACGTTATCACCAGTGCCAAAACATAAATTGCGGATGTACATTTATCACTTTTGAGACACTATCAAGATTCATTGTGAAACCGGGGACTGTTGATCCTGCTCCGCCCCACCCCATCAGAAACCAACAACAGCAACTTTGGCTTTGAACCTGCTTCGGCAGGTTTTTTTATATCTGTCGCCATCGCAGCAATCTCTGCCGCCAATTTGCCGCCATCGCTAATAAAAAAGGGGCTGGCAAATCGCCAACCCCTTGTTTTCTACAAGCTTTCGGATGTTGCGAAAGCGCGTTCTTAGTTAAGACGCTCTTTGATACGAGCCGCTTTACCAGTACGCTCACGCAGGTAGTACAGTTTAGCTTTACGAACAGCACCACGACGTTTAACAGCAATGCTGTCAACTACCGGAGAGTGAGTCTGGAAGACACGCTCAACGCCTTCGCCGTTGGAAATTTTACGAACAGTGAATGCAGAGTGCAGACCGCGGTTACGAATAGCGATAACCACGCCCTCGAATGCCTGCAGACGTTTCTTGGTACCTTCAACAACCCATACTTTCACTTCCACGGTATCGCCCGGACGGAAGGAAGGTACGTTCTGCTTCATCTGCTCTTGTTCAAGTTGCTTAATAATGTTGCTCATAATTTAATCTCTTATCCTGGGTAAACTGATATTCGGGGGCCTATGCCATCCCATCATGTTTATGCTGCTGTTGTGCGTGTTCTGTTTTGAACTCCGCCAGCAACCTTGCTTGCTCTTCAGTCAGAGCCAGGTTTTCCAGAAGTTCAGGTCTTCTAAGCCAGGTTCGGCCCAGCGACTGTTTCAAACGCCAGCGACGTATCTCGGCATGGTTTCCCGACAGCAATACTGGCGGTACTTCCATCCCCTCTAACACTTCAGGGCGCGTATAGTGCGGACAATCCAGCAACCCATCAGCAAACGAATCTTCGATTGCTGATGCTTCATGCCCCAGAACTCCCGGTATAAACCGGGCGACGGAGTCAATCAGCGTCATTGCCGGTAGTTCGCCACCGCTGAGAACGTAATCGCCAATTGACCATTCTTCGTCAATTTCGGTCTGAATTACGCGCTCATCTACGCCTTCGTAGCGACCACACACCAGAATAAGCTTCTGATTCGTGGCCAGCTCGCTAACGCCCGCTTGATCAAGCTTGCGTCCCTGAGGCGACAGATAAATCACTTTAGCGCCTTCACCTGCCGCGGCTTTTGCTGCATGAATGGCGTCCCGCAAGGGTTGCACCATCATTAACATCCCTGGTCCGCCGCCGTAAGGACGATCGTCCACGGTACGGTGCCGGTCATGCGTGAAGTCGCGAGGACTCCAGCTCTGGATGTTCAGCAGGCCATTTTTTACTGCCCGGCCAGTTACCCCGTAATCGGTAATTGCGCGGAACATTTCAGGAAACAGGCTAACTATGCCAATAAACACAAGCCAATCCCCATAACGCCATTTATTACCGTTTATTCGGTGGTTTAAAAACCAGGATCCCAGTCTACTTCGATAGTACGAGTAGCGAGATCGACTTTCTTGATAACCTGCCCATCGAGGAACGGTACTAGTCGTTCCTTGATACCAAATGCATCTTTCAGGTTCGCCTTAATGACGAGAACGTCATTCGACCCGGTTTCCATCATGTCGATAACTTTACCGAGATCGTAGCCTTCAGCGGTGACTACCTGGCAGCCCATCAGGTCTTTCCAGTAGTAGTCTCCCTCCTCAAGCGCAGGAAGTTGCGAGGAATCCACGACAATTTCGCAATTGGTCAGAAGATTCGCGGCATCTCGATCGTCAACGCCTTTCAGCTTGATGATCAGATCCTGATTGTGGTGCTTCCAGCTTTCCAGCTGTACCTGCTGCCACTGACCCGCCTTCTGGATAAACCAGGGCTGATAGTCAAAAATGCTTTCGGCGTCTTCAGTGGAGGAAAACACTCTGAGCCAACCACGGATACCGTATGAAGAACCCATTTTCCCCAGTACAACCGGTTCAGCGGGTACTTGTGCGGCGAGTTGCTTGCTCATCATGACCACCGTGACAGATTAAGCTGCTTTTTTTACTTCTTTGATCAGCGCCGCAACGCGATCGGAAATGGTTGCGCCCTGGCCAACCCAGTGAGCGATGCGATCCAGATCCAGGCGGGTGCCTTCTTCTTTTTCGCTAGCGATTGGGTTGAAGAAACCAACGCGCTCAATGAAGCGACCGTTGCGTGCATTACGGCTGTCGGTGACAACAACCTGGTAGAACGGACGCTTTTTAGCGCCGTGACGAGCTAAACGAATAGTTACCATAACATCCTCTTGTGTGAATAAAACAACCGGGCCCCATCGAGGAACGGAGCCCGGCGTCATATTAAAAGCCCGAAAATTTTACTGATTTCTGGGAAAAAAGCAATCAACATGTGATGAAGCTTGATTCCAGGGCGTGACCGTTGCAGCCAGTTTGGCGTCGGCGTGCGCGCAGAAAGCGGAGCGTACACGCAGTACGTGAGCATTTACTCGCTCCGCTCGCCCTTCGAGCCGCCCTAAAGGGCGTTCAAAACACTATCGTGTTTTGTCGAGCACACTCCGGCGTCAAAATGGCAAATAAGGTAGCCCGATATATTTATCTACCCGGGAAGCCTGGCGGCATCATCCCCTTCATACTCCGCATCATCTTCGCCATCCCGCCCTTCTTCATCTTCTTCATCATGCGCTGCATGTCGTCGAACTGTTTCAGAAGGCGGTTAACGTCCTGCACCTGCATCCCACAGCCCTGCGCGATACGACGCTTGCGGGAACCTTTGATGATTTCCGGCTTCGCACGTTCTTTCAGCGTCATCGAATTGATGATCGCCTCCATACGCACCAGCACCTTATCATCCATCTGCGATTTAACGTTGTCCGGAATCTGCCCCATGCCCGGTAATTTGCCCATCAGACTGGCCATACCGCCCATGTTTTTCATCTGTTTGAGCTGTTCCAGGAAGTCGTTCAGGTCGAAACCGTCGCCTTTCTTCAGTTTGGTCGCCAGCTTCTCAGCCTGTGCGCGGTCAACTTTGCTTTCGATATCTTCGATAAGAGACAGTACGTCGCCCATGCCGAGAATACGCGAGGCGATACGATCCGGGTGGAACGGCTCCAGCGCGTCGGTTTTCTCGCCGACACCGAGGAATTTAATCGGCTTGCCGGTGATATGACGAATAGAGAGCGCCGCACCGCCACGCGCATCACCATCAACTTTGGTCAGCACCACGCCGGTTAACGGCAGCGCTTCGTTAAAGGCTTTTGCGGTATTCGCCGCATCCTGACCGGTCATCGCATCGACGACAAACAGCGTTTCTACTGGCTTGATAGAAGCGTGGACCTGTTTGATTTCGTCCATCATCGCTTCGTCAACGTGCAGACGACCGGCGGTATCCACCAGCAGCACGTCGTAGAATTTGAGCTTCGCTTCTTTCAGCGCGGCGTTGACGATATCAACCGGTTTCTGGCCGACATCAGACGGGAAGAAATCCACGCCAACCTGTTCAGCCAGCGTTTCGAGCTGTTTGATCGCCGCCGGGCGATAGACGTCGGCAGAGACGACCAGCACTTTCTTCTTGTGCTTCTCGCGCAAGAATTTACCCAACTTACCGACGCTGGTGGTTTTACCCGCCCCCTGCAGACCCGCCATCAATACTACGGCTGGCGGCTGCGCAGCTAAATTCAGCGTCTGGTTCTCTTCGCCCATCGCCGCAACCAGTTCGCTACGGACAATCTTGACGAACTCCTGCCCTGGGGTCAGGCTCTTGTTAACTTCATGACCAACCGCTTTCTCTTTTACGCGATTGATGAACTCACGCACTACCGGCAGCGCAACGTCAGCCTCCAGCAGCGCCATGCGCACTTCGCGCAGCGTCTCTTTAACGTTGTCTTCAGTAAGGCGCCCACGGCCACTGATATTGCGCAGCGTGCGCGACAAACGATCGGTTAAATTATCAAACATTGTCTCTCGCCTGGGGTGGAAACGGTTGGTCGCCGCAGCGACACAGTTACAGAATTTCGCCACAGTATACCATGAAGCCGTCTTTGTTGTTATGCAACGGTTGGAGCTGCGGTCACGTAACGCTATACTGCTTCTCTTTCTCACTGGTCAACTGTCGACACAACTATGCCCGTTTTTGCTTTACTTGCCCTTGTCGCCTACTCCTTCAGCCTCGCGCTGATCGTTCCCGGACTGTTGCAAAAAAACAGCGGCTGGCGGCGTATGGCTATTCTTTCTGCGGTCATCGCGCTGGTGTGCCATGCTGTCGCGCTGGAATCGCGTATTCTGCCCGGCGGCGACAGTGGACAAAACCTGAGCCTGCTGAATGTCGGTTCGCTGGTCAGTCTGATGATCTGCACGGTGATGACCATTGTCGCGTCGCGTAATCGCGGCTGGCTACTTCTGCCCATTGTCTATGCTTTTGCGCTGATTAACCTGGCCTTCGCCACGTTCATGCCTAATGAATATATTACGCATCTGGAAGCGACCCCAGGCATGATGGTGCACATCGGTCTGTCGCTTTTCTCTTACGCGACGCTGATAATCGCCGCGCTGTATGCGCTACAACTGGCGTGGATCGACTATCAGTTGAAGAACAAAAAGCTGGCGTTTAGTAATGAAATGCCGCCATTGATGAGCATTGAGCGCAAAATGTTTCATATCACGCAGATTGGCGTCGTACTGCTGACCCTTACTCTGTGTACCGGCCTGTTTTACATGCATAACCTGTTCAGTACTGAAAATATTGATAAAGCCGTGCTCTCTATTGTGGCATGGTTTGTCTATATCGTTCTGCTGTGGGGGCATTACCATGAGGGCTGGCGGGGTCGGCGGGTCGTGTGGTTTAACGTCGCAGGCGCGGGTATTCTGACGCTGGCCTATTTTGGTAGCCGCATATTACAGCAATTTGTAAGCTAAGCTTTTAAAGGAGTTTCCCCTGGAACACATCTCCACCACCACGCTGATTATCATATTAATCATCATGGTGGTCATCTCGGCCTATTTTTCCGGTTCCGAAACTGGAATGATGACGCTAAACCGTTACCGTTTACGCCATATGGCGAAGCAAGGTAATCGCTCGGCAAAACGGGTAGAAAAATTACTGCGTAAACCCGACCGACTGATAAGCCTGGTGCTGATCGGCAATAACCTGGTCAACATTCTTGCCTCGGCGCTCGGCACGATTGTGGGTATGCGGCTTTACGGCGACGCTGGCGTGGCTATCGCCACCGGGGTACTGACGTTTGTCGTGTTAGTTTTTGCCGAAGTCCTGCCCAAAACTATCGCCGCGCTCTATCCGGAAAAAGTGGCCTATCCCAGCAGCTTCCTGCTGGCGCCGTTACAGATACTGATGATGCCGCTGGTGTGGTTACTTAACACCATCACCCGCCTGCTGATGCGTCTGATGGGAATTAAAACGGACATCGTGGTTAGTGGGTCGTTAAGCAAAGAGGAATTACGCACTATCGTGCATGAATCCCGTTCGCAAATCTCTCGCCGCAATCAGGATATGCTGCTGTCGGTTCTCGATCTGGAAAAGGTCAGCGTGGATGACATCATGGTGCCGCGTAATGAAATTATCGGGATCGATATCAATGACGACTGGAAGTCTATCGAGCGGCAGCTTACCCACTCGCCGCACGGACGCATTGTGCTCTATCGCGATTCGCTGGATGACGCCATCAGTATGCTGCGCGTGCGTGAAGCCTGGCGGTTAATGGCCGAGAAAAAAGAGTTCACCAAAGAGATGATGCTGCGCGCCGCCGATGAAATCTATTACGTCCCGGAAGGTACGCCGCTCAGTACGCAACTGATTAAATTTCAGCGCAATAAAAAGAAAGTCGGATTAGTCGTCAACGAATATGGCGATATCCAGGGGCTGGTCACCGTGGAAGATATTCTCGAAGAGATCGTTGGCGACTTCACCACATCGATGTCGCCGACACTGGCGGAAGAGGTCACGCCGCAAAACGACGGTTCGGTCATTATTGACGGTACCGCCAACGTCCGGGAAATCAATAAAGCGTTTAACTGGCACCTGCCGGAAGATGACGCGCGCACCGTCAACGGGGTGATTCTGGAGGCGCTGGAGGAAATTCCGGTTGCTGGCACGCGCGTGCGCATTGAGCAGTACGATATCGATATTCTCGATGTACAGGAAAATATGATTAAGCAGGTAAAGGTTGTACCGGTAAAACCGCTGCGCGAGAGTATAGCGGAGTAACACAATGGCGAACTCCGGTTCGCCTTTTTTATCGCCGTCTTTTAAGATTCCATCAATTCCTGCCATTTACTTAACAATGCAATAATGTCTTTTCAGGCATTCAGAAAGGATATTGATGTTATGTCAGAAGATTATGTAATTGAATGGGATAAGAATTTTGCAGACGACCTCAACGTCGTCGCCAACGTTTTTTTATCACACAACCCAACCTTATGGCCCACTATTTTCTCTCAACTTTCGACGCAACCTGAAATCTTTGAAGACGAAGATGAAGACGAATATGGGTTGCAGGACGTCCTGGATTGTAGCGGTGGCGATCTCGGAAATAACGAGCTGGCACAGGCATTTTTACAAGTTCTACGCGGCGAAGGATTTATTCACCTCGTTGACTGGAAAGGTGAAGATGAAGAAGGCGAACTGGCTAATTTTGCCGCAGATCGCTTTTATGAACTCACAAAAAACCTGACGAATTCTGAGGAATTAAGAAATCTTCTTGTCGAAATAACCCAAGAGGATGAAATCTCCGATGTCTGTGAAGCCGGGGACCGTTACCTTGACGAGATCTTTGAACGCATCCAGACCGAACTCAATAAGAGGGGCTTCCAGATTTTTGATCTGAATGAAGGATCTGACACCTATAATGTGGTCGTTCTGCCAATGAGCGAATATAAAAAAATAGAGGATTTCAACACGCCGTGGCTGGAAGTGCAGGATTTTTTAAGCTAAAAAAATGGCCGACTTTACATCGGCCATCAGACTTTTACTTCGCCTTCGCTACAGTCACCATCGCCGCGCGAATGGTACGACCGTTCAGCGTATAGCCTTTCTGCATAATACCCAGCACATTGCCTGCCGGAACCTCTTCCGACTCCACCATCGCAATCGCCTGATGCACGTTCGGGTCCAGCGGCACGTTGGTCTCAGCAATCACTTCCACGCCGAACTTACGCACCACATCCAGCATAGACTTCAGCGTCAGCTCAATCCCTTCGACCATTGCCGCCATATCCGGATTGGCTTTGTCTGCGACTTCCAGCGCGCGATCCAGGCTATCGATTACCGGCAGCAATTCGTTGACGAACTTCTCGAGAGCGAATTTATGCGCTTTTTCGATATCCTGTTCAGTACGACGGCGCAGGTTTTCCATTTCCGCTTTGATACGCAACACGGTGTCGCGTTCGCGAGTCTGGGCTTCGGCAAGCTGAACTTCCAGATTCGCAATTTTTTCATCGCGCGGATCCACCTGCTCAGCAGAATCGTTTGGTTCAACTGCCTCAACCTCTTCGTGCTGATCCATGATAATTTCTTCCGGGGCTTGCCCCTCAGGCGTTTTCTGTTCTTTACTACTCATGAATTTCTCCGCGTTTTTTTTCGCATTCATCTCGCTAACTTCGCTTATTATGGGGATCAGATTCAGGGTTTCAAGGGAAGTACTCACATTGTCATCAATCTTCGCTACAAGGACCTCAGAAAAATGAATAATCATTTCAAGTGTATCGGCATTGTGGGGCATCCGCGTCATCCCACCGCACTCACGACACATGAAATGCTCTACCGTTGGCTATGCGATCAGGGTTATGAGGTCATTGTGGAGCAACAAATCGCCCACGAATTACAGCTAAAAAATGTACCAACCGGCACGCTGGCGGAAATTGGTCAACAGGCGGATCTGGCGGTAGTCGTGGGCGGCGACGGCAATATGCTTGGCGCAGCGCGTACGCTGGCGCGTTATGACATCAATGTGATTGGCATTAACCGCGGTAATCTTGGCTTCCTGACCGATCTCGATCCGGACAACGCCCTGCAACAATTATCTGATGTGCTGGAAGGGCGCTATATCTCCGAAAAACGTTTTCTGCTGGAAGCGCAGGTCTGCCAACAGGACCGCCAGAAGCGTATCAGCACAGCCATTAATGAAGTGGTGCTGCATCCGGGAAAAGTGGCGCATATGATCGAATTCGAGGTTTATATTGATGAAACCTTCGCTTTTTCACAGCGGTCTGATGGTCTGATCATTTCTACGCCGACCGGCTCCACCGCCTATTCGCTCTCCGCAGGCGGCCCTATTCTGACCCCTTCACTGGATGCAATCACCCTGGTGCCGATGTTCCCGCATACCTTGTCGGCGCGCCCGTTAGTCATTAACAGCAGTAGCACGATTCGTCTGCGTTTTTCGCATCGCCGTAGCGATCTGGAAATTAGCTGCGACAGCCAGATAGCGCTGCCTATTCAGGAAGGAGAAGATGTGCTGATTCGCCGCTGCGATTACCATCTCAACCTCATACATCCCAAAGACTATAGCTATTTCAATACATTAAGCACAAAACTCGGTTGGTCAAAAAAATTATTCTAATTTTACGTTAGCCTCTTTACTGTATAAAAAACCAGTTTATACTGTATTTAATTACAGTCATGGTTTTTCATACAGGAAAACAGCTATGTTGGCGCAACTGACCATCAGCAATTTTGCTATCGTTCGTGAGCTTGAGATCGATTTTCAGAGCGGAATGACCGTCATTACTGGTGAAACCGGCGCGGGTAAATCTATTGCGATTGATGCCCTGGGTCTGTGTCTGGGCGGTCGCGCTGAGGCCGATATGGTCCGTACCGGAGCGACCCGTGCCGATTTGTGTGCCCGCTTTGCGCTGAAAGACACGCCTGCGGCATTGCGCTGGCTGGAAGAAAACCAGCTTGAAGAAGGTCGCGAATGCTTACTTCGCCGCGTTATCAGCAGCGATGGTCGCTCACGGGGCTTTATTAACGGCACCGCTGTGCCCCTGTCTCAATTGCGCGAGCTCGGTCAGTTGCTGATTCAAATTCACGGTCAACATGCGCACCAGCAGCTTACCAAACCCGAACAGCAAAAATCGCTGCTGGATAGCTATGCCAACGAAGCCGCTTTAGCGCAGCAGATGGCTGCTCGCTACCAATTATGGCATCAAAGCTGCCGCGATCTCGCCCATCACCAGCAACAAAGCCAGGAACGCGCCGCGCGCGCGGAACTGCTGCAATATCAGTTAAAAGAGTTGAACGACTTTAATCCGCAGGCCGGCGAATTCGAGCAAATTGACGAAGAGTACAAACGGCTGGCCAACAGCGGGCAGTTGCTTACGACCAGCCAGAACGCTCTGGCGCTACTCGCGGACGGCGAAGACGTTAACCTGCAAAGCCAGTTATATAGCGCAAAACAACTGGTTAGCGAGCTGGTAGGTATGGACAGCAAGCTTTCCGGCATCCTGGATATGCTGGAAGAAGCTACTATCCAACTCACCGAAGCCAGCGATGAATTACGCCACTATTGCGAGCGTCTGGATTTAGACCCCAATCGCCTGTTTGAGCTTGAACAGCGCATCGCTAAACAAATTTCGCTGGCGCGAAAACATCACGTCAGCCCGGAAGCGCTGCCGCAGCTTTATCAGTCACTGCTCGAAGAACAGCAGCAGCTCGACGATCAGGCCGATTCGCTGGAAACGCTAACGCTGGCGGTTAATAAGCATCACCAACAAGCGCTGGAAACGGCGCAAGCGCTGCATCAACAGCGTCAGTTTTACGCCCAGGAACTGGGGCAGTTGATCACTGAAAGTATGCATTTACTTTCGATGCCGCACGGTCTGTTTACTATCGACGTGAAATTTGATGAGCATCATCTGAGCAACGACGGCGCCGATCGCGTGGAGTTTAAAGTGACGACAAACCCGGGTCAGCCGCTGCAGCCTATCGCTAAAGTCGCGTCTGGCGGTGAACTGTCGCGCATTGCGCTGGCTATTCAGGTGATTACCGCGCGCAAAATGGAAACGCCGGCGCTAATTTTTGACGAGGTCGATGTTGGCATCAGCGGCCCAACCGCCGCCGTGGTCGGTAAACTCCTGCGTCAGCTTGGCGAATCCACTCAGGTGATGTGCGTCACTCACCTGCCACAGGTAGCCGGGTGCGGTCACCAGCACTTCTTTGTCAGTAAAGAAACAGACGGGGCAATGACCGAAACCCATATGCAACCTTTGGATAAACGTGCGCGTTTACAGGAACTGGCCCGCCTGTTGGGAGGAAGTGAAGTTACGCGTAATACGCTGGCAAACGCAAAAGAACTGCTGGCGGCGTAAACTTTTTTATCTCCCGAAGGTCTGAGTTCACAACAAAAACGCCGTAAGACCCGACAGCAAAAGGTTTTAAAGTGATGAAAGGTCTATTATCATCGGCATATTAATATGAGCCACGTACTGCTCAGGCCCGAAAAGGAACCCAATCACTATGCGCTGTAAAACGCTGACTGCTGCCGCAGCAGTACTCCTGATGTTGACCGCAGGCTGTTCCACTCTGGAGCGAGTGGTTTACCGACCTGACATCAATCAGGGGAACTATCTTACACCTACGGATGTCGCCAAAGTGCGTGTTGGTATGACGCAACAACAGGTTGCGTATGCTTTAGGCACGCCGATGATGACCGATCCTTTTGGTACGAACACCTGGTTTTATGTCTTCCGCCAGCAGCCAGGACATGAGAACGTGACGCAGCAGACTCTGACGCTCACCTTTAACAGCAGCGGCGTGTTAACCAATATTGATAACAAACCGGCGTTGACGAAGTAATTTTGTGATACCGCCTGATGAGGTTACGTTCATCAGGCCTGCAAACCTCTCCCCCGCCATTTGGTACGAATTTGCCTGATGGCGCTACGTTTATCTGGCTTACAGGCACGCCTGTGCTTCAGGTGTGGTACGGCTTCCACACCGTTATCCGGCAAAAGAGGCTAATTATCTGCCAGCCGATTTTTCGGCGCGCTGGCGGCGTAATGCTTTTGGATCGGCGATTAAGGGACGGTAAATTTCAACCCGATCGCCATCCTGCACCGTATCGGTGAGTTTTACCGGACGACTGTAGATACCTACTTTATTTTTCGCCAGATCGATATCCGTGCGCAATTCCAGCAAGCCGGAAGCGCGAATCGCCTCTTCGACCGTCGCGCCCTCCTCCAGCGTTACGCGCTGCAAATACTGCTTTTCCGGCAGCGCATAAGCCACTTCAACCACAAGTTTATCCGGCACGGTAAACCTCTTTGGCGCGAACCGTAAACGCCTGCACCATGTTGGACGCTAACTCTTTGAATATACGACCAAACGCCAGCTCAATGAGTTTATTGGTAAACTCAAAATCAAGCTGAAACTCAATACGGCACGCCTCGGGGCTGAGCGGGGTAAATTTCCAGCCGCCGATCAGCTTTTTAAAGGGGCCATCCACCAGATGCATCAGAATGCTCTGGTTACGCGTTAGCTGATTACGCGTCGTAAACGTCTTGCTGATACCCGCCTTCGACACGTCAACAGCCGCCGTCATCTGTGCTGGCGATGACTCCAGGACACGACTGCCAACACACCCAGGCAAAAACTGGGGATACGATTGCACGTCATTCACTAACTGATACATCTGTTCCGCACTGTAGGGGACTAAAGCAGTCCGACTAATCTGAGGCATAGCAATTCCCATCAACATAAATCGTGTAAATAATACCACTTATCAGCGAGTAAAAAAAATGCTGTCCCCAACCGTCATGCCTTAATTGTGCGTGCATAGCCCAACTCATGCTAAGATAGATTTTTGCACCTCATCAGGACGTAATGGGGTGTTTTCGATATCAGATTACCTATGAATTCACGACACTTATGACGAAGAAAAAAGCACATAAACCGGGCTCAGCCACCATCGCGCTGAATAAGCGCGCCCGGCACGAATACTTTATCGAAGAAGAGTTCGAGGCTGGTCTCGCCCTGCAAGGCTGGGAAGTAAAATCTCTGCGCGCAGGAAAAGCCAATATCGGCGACAGTTACGTTATCCTCAAAGATGGCGAGGCCTGGCTGTTTGGCGCAAACTTTACGCCGATGGCGGTCGCCTCGACACATGTTGTATGCGACCCAACCCGAACCCGCAAACTGTTGTTAAATCAGCGTGAGCTTGATTCGCTGTATGGCCGTATTAATCGTGAAGGTTATACTGTCGTCGCGCTTTCTCTGTACTGGAAAAATGCCTGGTGCAAAGTGAAGATCGGCGTGGCGAAAGGTAAAAAACAACATGATAAACGTTCCGATCTTAAAGAACGTGAGTGGCAACTGGATAAAGCACGCATTATGAAAAATGCAGGCCGATAATAGACATTTTTTGTGACCAGCTTCTCAGTATGAAGCTGGTCAATATTCATATCTCATGCATGCCTCGAAAATATATTCTCTGTGTCTGACGCTTATCAATAGCAATAAATACCACACCACAACAAGAATATATTCTTTGTTTAAAAAATTTTTATAGCCTAATAACACAATACTTCAAATGATTTTTATAAAATTTAATATTGCTGAATACCTTCACAAAAGGTATTGTTTTTATGTTAAAAAAGAAAAAGAAGATTAAATTAAAATTCATTATAAAACATAAAGATAAATAAAAAACCATCATGCGTTGTTAGCCTGCCCCACCTCTCCTTAACACAAACTCCGTTATATTTCAGACGCACTAACATCTTTATCAATAGATCTTAATTTGCAGAAAGATTTTTTTCTGACTATATCATCTAATACGAAAGCACTAGTCAGGCACAAAAAACAAAGGGTTATTCGGCGAGAAAACCAGACCTTCACCTACGCTCATAAAAAAGAATATGGCTACGGAAATTCATCTCTCATGATGAACGGGAAGGCTCGTCTACGCATTTTGCCCTGAACGTCGTGCCCGTTAATTAATACACAGAGCAAATCCATCAGGAGCTGATTTATGCGTCTACTCGCCGTGGTTTCGAAATTGACTGGCGTCTCCACCACTGTGGAATCCTCAGCGGTCACTCTTAACGCCCCGTCAATTGTTAAATTATCAGTGGCCCGGGAGGAAATTAGTCAACTTACGCGCATTAATCAGGATCTGGTGGTGACGCTCCATTCCGGCGAAACGATCACAATTAAAAACTTTTACGTTACCAACGATCTGGGCGCAAGCCAGCTGGTACTGGCGGAAAACGATGGCACGTTATGGTGGGTAGAAAATCCGCAAACCGGGCTACATTTTGAACAAATCGCTGATATTAATGAGCTGCTGGTCACTTCTGGCGCTTCCCATGAAGCAGGCGGTGCCGTTTGGCCGTGGGTACTGGCTGGCGCGGTGGCGGCTGGCGGCATTGCCGCTATCGCGTCTTCCGGCGGCGGCGATTCCCACCATCATTCGGATGGCGATAATCCGCCCCCCGATAACACCAATCCTGACGGTAATCCCCCTGATAACAGCAATCCCGGCGGCAGTAACCCTAACGGCAATACTCCAGGTAGCAGTAATCCTGTAGATACTACCCCGCCTCTCGCTCCCGGCAAGTTGTTGATTTCAGCGGACGGAAAAACGGTGAGCGGCGAGGCCGAAGCGGGCAGTACCATTACCATCAAAGATCCTTCAGGTAACGTCGTTGGCGAGGGCAAAGCGGATAGCGACGGTAAATTTAGTATTGATCTGACAGCGCCACAGCTTAGCGGCGAACAACTTACCGTGACCGCGACTGACGATGCCGGCAATACCGGCCCATCCGCAACCATTGATGCGCCCAACATTCCTCTCCCCGATATACCAGCTATCACCGCCGCTATCGATGATGCCGCTCCCCTCACCGGCACGCTGAGCAATAACCAGTTTACGAACGACAATACCCCCACTCTGGAGGGAACCGGCAGCGCAGGCACAGTCATCCATATTTACGCCAATGGTCAGGAAATAGGCTCCACAACGGTTGATACCAGCGGAAACTGGCGTTTTGCCATTACCAGCGCGCTAGCGGATGGGGAAAATCATTTCACCGCCATTGCGACTAACGTTAAAGGCGAAAGTAGCGAATCAGCCCGCTTTACGCTGACTATCGACACACTCAGCCCCGATGCCCCACGCGTTGAACTGATTGCCGATAACACCGGTTTGCTCACCGGGCCGCTACAGAATAATGACCGGACTGACGAGGCAAAACCGCTATTTTCCGGGCAGGGAGAGGCAGGCAATACCATCACGATTAAAGAGGGTTCAACCGTTATCGGCAGCGCTACCGTAGACGAAAATGGACGCTGGACCTTTACGCCGACTACGCCGTTAAGCGATGGCGAACATACCTTTACCGTCGAACAAAGCGACAAAGCCGGAAATACGAGCCGCGTGACGACAACGCCTACTATCATTGTGGACACCACGCCGCCTGACGCCGCTATCATTGATAATGTTGCGAAAGACGGCACAACCGTTAGCGGCACCGCTGAAGCTGGCAGTACCGTGTCGATCTATGACCCGGCGGGAAATTACCTGGGCTCCACGATTACCGGAGAAAATAACCACTTCAGCATCACGCTGAATCCGGCTCAGACCCACGGCGAGCGTCTGGAAGCGCGTATTCAGGACGCCGTCGGTAACATCGGCCCCGCCACGGAGTTTACCGCTTCTGATTCACAGTATCCTGCCCAGCCGACTATCCTTACCGTGACGGATGACGCTGGCGCCGTTACCGGGCTACTGAAAAATGGCGATGCCACAGATGATAACCGCCCAACCCTCAGCGGTATTGCCGAACCAGGCAGTACGATATCGATTAACGATAATGGCTTTCCTGTACCGACCTTTCCGCCCATTGTCGCTGACGCTGACGGCAAATGGAGCTTTACCCCCTCGCTGGCACTTGCCGATGGCGACCATGTCTTTACCGCTACCGCGACCAACGATCGCGGCACCAGCGGGCAGTCCGTCTCCTTTACCATTGATATCGACACGCAGCCACCGGTGCTGGAAGGCCTGGCGGTTAGCGACGTCGGCGACAGACTTACCGGCACTACGGAAGCTGGCAGTACTGTGGTTATCAAAGACAGCCAGGGAAATACGCTCGGTAGTGGAACGGCAGGCGACGACGGCACCTTCTCAATAGGTATTAGCCCGGCGAAAATTAACGGCGAAACATTAAGCATTAGCGTTACCGATAAAGCCGCGAATAGCGGTCCGGTAGAAACGCTGAACGCGCCGGATAAAACTGCGCCTGCGGCACCGGACGGTCTTACCGTGGCGACCGACGGTCTGTCCGTAAGCGGTCAGGCGGAAGCCGGGGCAACGGTCACTATCCGCGACAGTAGCAACACCCTACTTGGCAGCGCCGTCGCTAACGGCAACGGACAATTTATCGTTCCGCTGAATACGGCGCAGACTAACGGCCAGGCGCTTATCGCTACCGCCACCGATGTCGCGAAAAACGAAAGCGCCGCCGCGACGGTTATCGCGCCGGACAGTACCGCGCCGGAAATGCCGAAAAACGTGGTAATTAGTGAGGATGGCACCAGTATTAGCGGCACCGCCGAACCGGGTAGCGCCATCACGATCGCCACGCCGGACGGCACGCCGCTTAGCAGCGGCAAAGCAGATGGCGAAGGTCATTTTACCCTTCCCCTCGTCCCCGCACAGACCAACGGCGAACAGGTTACCGTCACCGCCACCGACAACGCCAACAACGTCAGCCCGCCAACTACAGCGCAAGCGCCCGATATCACCGCCCCGGATAAGCCCATTATCACTCAGGTGCTGGACGATGTTGAAAGCTTCACCGGGCCACTGGTTAACGGACAAACCACCAATGACAACCGCCCCACCTTTAGCGGTACGGCGGAGGCTGGCGCGCGTGTCGAAATTTTTGATAACGGTGTTTCGCTGGGACTCGCCACGCTACAGCCCAACGGCACCTGGACGTTTACGCCGTCGCAAAATTTAGGTGAAGGCGCGCATCGACTGACCGTAATCGCAACCGACGCTAAAGGCAATGCCAGTCCGGCCGCGTCATTCGACCTGGTGGTCGATACGCAATCGCCGCAGCAACCGGTAATCACCTTCATTACAGATGATGCGCCGGGTATTCTCGGTAGCGTCGCGCATCTGGGGCTCACTAACGACAGCACGCCAACGATTAACGGTACAGGTGAACCGGGTTCCACAGTACACCTGTATCAGAATGGCGCCCGGATAGCGGATATTATCGTCGGTAATTCCGGCGTCTGGAGCTACGCCTACACCACGGCCTCGCCACTGGCGGACGACACCTACACCTTTACCGTGACGGCCAGCGACAGTAACGGCAACACCACGCCTTTTTCGACCGATTTTACGATTACCATTGATACCCAGGCCCCTGCCGCTCCCGGCGTTATCGGCGTAGCTGACGGCGACGGAAATACGATTGATACCAATCAGATTACCCAGGAATCCCAGCCCCGGTTGAGCGGTAGCGGCACCGCAGGCGATACAATCATCCTTTACGATAACGGCAATGCCATAGGTCAGGCGCTGGTCGGCACGGACGGGCGCTGGCAGTTTACGCCGCCTGCCGCGCTGGGCGACGGCGACCACCTTCTGACCGCTCGCGCCAACGATCCGGCGGGGAACGAAAGTCCCGAATCCATCAGCTTTACCCTACGCATCGATACCCAGGCGCCGGATGCGCCGCAGATCGTGTCAGCCGCCATCACCGGCGGAGAAGGCGAGGTGCTACTGGCAAACGGCAGTATTACCAATCAGCGTATGCCGACCCTCAGCGGCACCGGCGAACCCGGCACCATCATCACCCTGTACAATAACGGCGTAGAACTGGCTACCGTCCAGGTCAATCCACAGGGTAGCTGGACCTATCCGCTAACCCGTAATCTGAGCGAAGGGTTAAACATCCTGACGGCCACCGCCACGGATGCCGCAGGCAATAGTAGCCCCACCTCCAGCGTTTTCTCCGTTACCCTTGATACCCAGCCTCCAGCGCAGCCTGACGCGCCGCTGATCAGCGATAACGTCGCGCCGGTTATCGGCAACATCGGCAATAATGGCGCAACGAACGATACCACGCCGACCTTCAGCGGCACGGGAGAGATCGGCAGCACGATAATTCTCTACAATAATGGCAGTGAAATTGGTCGCACAACGGTAGGCGATAACGGTAGCTGGAACTTTACGCCTGCGGCACTGACGCCAGAAACCTATACCATTACCGTCACGGAAACCGATAGAGCGGGCAATATCAGTCCACCTTCCGCCTCAGTCACTTTTACGCTAGACACCACTGCGCCCGCCAATCCGGTTATCACTTTTGCCGAAGATAACGTCGGCGAAGTCCAGGATACTATTGTCAGCGGCGCAACCACTGACGACAATACACCGGTCATTCACGGCACTGGCGACATCGGCAGCGTGATCACGCTCTATAACGGCAGTAGTGTCGTGGGCGTAGTCACCGTCGATGAGACCGGTACCTGGACGCTGCCGGTGACCAGCGCGTTGCCGGATGGCGTCTACACCCTGACCGCCATTGCCGCCGATGCCGCCGGAAACAGCAGCGGCGTATCGAACAGCTTTACCTTCACCGTCGACACCGTTCCGTTGCAGCCGCCCGTCGTCAATGAGATCCTTGACGATATTGCGCCAGTGACCGGGCCATTAACCGATGGCGCCTTTACTAACGATCGGACGTTGACTATCAACGGCAGCGGCGAAAACGGCAGCACCGTCACGATTTACGACAATGGCGTGGCAATCGGGACGGCGCTCGTTACCGACGGGGTCTGGACATTCAATACGCCCGAATTGTCAGAAGTCAGCCATGCGCTAACCTTCAGCGCGACTGACGACGCTGGAAATACCACGGCGCAAACCCAGCCGATCATCATTACCGTGGATATCACCGCCCCGCCCGCGCCAACAGTCCAGACGGTGGACGACGATGGCACGCGCGTCACCGGACTTGCCGATCCTTACGCTACCGTTGAAATTCACCATGCCGATGGCACCCTGGTCGGCAGCGCTGTCGCTAATGGCACCGGTGAATTCGTCGTTACGCTCAGTCCGGCGCAAACCGATGGCGGTACGCTGACAGCAATTGCTATCGATCGCGCGGGGAATAACGGCCCGGCTACGAATTTTCCCGCTTCCGACAGCGGTCTGCCCACCGTCCCGGCCATCACGGCAATTGAAGATGATGTCGGGAGCGTACAGGGGAATATTGCGGCGGGCGGCGCCACGGACGACACCACGCCGACGCTGCGCGGCACCACGGATATCGGCTCTACCGTTGAAGTTTTCATTGATGGCGATTCGGCAGGCTTTGCCACCGTTGACGCCAGCGGGAACTGGATCTTTGAGATGGCGACGCCATTAAGTGAAAGTACACATTACTTTACCGTCCAGGCAACCAATGCGAATGGCCCGGGCGGCCTGTCCGCACCGGTCGGGATCACTGTCGATCTTAGCGCGCCGGCGCAACCGGTTATTACCAGCGCAACGGATGATGTCCCCGGCATGACCGGTACGCTGGATAACGGCGCGCTCACCAATGATTCACGCCCGACGCTCAACGGAACGGGAGAAGCAGGCGCCACCATCCGCATTCTGGATAACGGCGTAGAAATCGGTTCCGCCACGGTAGATCAAAGCGGCAACTGGCGCTTCACCCCGAACGCGCCGCTGGAGAGCAACGCGCACATCTTTACCGCCGTAGCGACCGATCCCGCCGGCAATAGCGGCCAGCCTTCGGACGGTTTTACGCTGAACATTGACGCGCAGGCGCCAGATGTGCCGGTTATCACGTCCGTGATTGACGATAACAATCAACCGACCGTTCCGGTGTTACCGGGGCAATCCACCGACGATCGGCAGCCAATACTGAACGGAACTGGCGAACCTGGCGTAACAATCACCATTTTTGATAACGGTACGCCGCTTGGCACGGCTCAGGTAGGCGAAAACGGTAGCTGGACCTTCCCGGTGCCCCGCAATTTGTCAGAGGGAAGCCATAATCTGACGGTTAGCGCTACCGATCCGGCGGGCAATACCAGCGCGGTCTCCGCGCCGTGGACGATCGTGGTCGATATTACGCCTCCGGCGATCCCGGTTCTCACCTCCGTCGTGGATGACCAGCCCGGTATTACCGGCAACCTGGTAAGCGGGCAGCTAACGAACGATGCGACGCCCACCCTGAACGGGCGCGGAGAGGCAGGCGCGACGATTAATGTCTATCTTGACGGTAATCCCGCGTCCATCGGTACCACGACGGTGAATAGCGACGGCACGTGGAGTTTCACGCCGCAGACGCCGCTTGCAAACGGTAGCCACACGTTCACCCTTAGCGCCACCGATCCGGCGGGTAATAGCAGCGCGGTGTCCAGTGGATTTGTGCTGACGATTGACGCCACACCGCCCGCCGTGCCGGTTATCGCCAGCGTGGCAGATAATACGGCGCCGGTAACGGGCATCGTCCCCAACGGCGGCTCGACGAACGAAACCCGACCAACACTCTCGGGTACCGGTGAGGCGGGTGCAACCATCTCGATTTATAATGGCAGCGCGCTGGTCGGCACGGCGCAAGTTCAGGCCAACGGTAGCTGGAGTTTTACACCGTCTACCTCGCTGGGCGCGGGCGTCTGGAACCTGACGGCGACAGCAACCGATGCGGCAGGCAATACCAGCGCCGCGTCCGAAATACGCTCGTTTACTATTGATACCACGGCTCCCGCCGCGCCTGTTATTGATACGGTCTACGACGGTACGGGCCCCATTACCGGCAATCTGAGTTCAGGACAGATCACAGACGAGGCGCGCCCTGTCATTAGCGGCACCCGTGAAGCCAACACAGCTATTCGTCTCTACGATAACGGCACGCTGCTGGCTGAAATTCCCGCCGACAATAGCAGTAGCTGGCGCTACACGCCTGATGCCTCTCTGGCGACGGGCAACCATGTAATTACCGTCATTGCCGTTGATGCCGCAGGCAACGCCAGTCCCGTTTCAGACAGCGTTAATTTCGTTGTCGATACCACGCCGCCGCTGACGCCGGTAATCACATCAGTCAGTGACGATCAGGCGCCAGGCCTCGGCACGATCGCGAACGGCCAAAATACCAACGATCCTACGCCAACCTTCAGCGGCACCGCAGAAGCCGGCGCCACGATCACGCTCTATGAAAATGGCACGGTCATTGGCACGACAACGGCTCAGCCTGACGGCGCGTGGAGCGTCTCCACCTCAACGCTGGCAAGCGGAACGCACGTCATCACCGCCGTGGCCACCGATGCCGCAGGAAACAGCAGCCCGAACAGTACGGCTTTCACCCTGACGGTCGATACCACCGCGCCGCAAACGCCGATCCTGACGTCCGTAGTGGATGACGTCGCGGGCGGGGTCACAGGAAATCTCGCTAATGGTCAGATAACCAATGATAACCGCCCCACGCTGAACGGCACTGCCGAAGCGGGCAGCGTGATCAGTATCTATGATGGCAACACTCTGCTTGGCGTCACCTCGGCTAACGCGGGCGGCGCGTGGAGCTTCACGCCGACGACAGGGTTAAACGACGGCACGCGCATATTAACAGTGACCGCCACCGACCCGGCAGGCAACGTTAGCCCGGCCACCAGCGGTTTTACTATCGTGGTCGATACCCTTGCGCCAACGGTTCCGCTTATAACCAGCATCGTTGATGATGTCCCGAACAATACCGGCGCCATTGGCAATGGACAATCGACCAACGACACACAGCCGACGCTCAACGGTACCGCGGAAGCCAACAGCGCGGTAAGCATCTTCGATAATGGCGTGCTGGTCGCGACCGTGAACGCCAATGCCAGCGGCAACTGGAGCTGGACGCCAACCGCCGCGCTCGGCCAGGGAAGTCACGCCTATAGCGTTAGCGCCGCCGATGCGGCTGGCAACATTAGCGCCGCTTCGCCATCGACAACGATTATCGTGGATACCATTGCGCCCGGCGCGCCCGGCAACCTGGTCATCAATGCTACCGGTAATCGGGTGACGGGCACCGCGGAAGCAGGCAGTACAGTGACGATTACCTCTGAGACTGGTGTGGTACTGGGAACCGCCACCGCCGACGGTACAGGCAGCTTCACCGCCACACTCACGCCCGCGCAGACCAATGGTCAGCCGCTACTGGCATTTGCCCAGGATAAAGCAGGCAACACAGGCATTGCCGCCGGATTTACCGCGCCCGATACGCGCGTGCCGGAAGCACCGATCATCACCAACGTAGTGGATGATGTGGGTATTTATACCGGCGCTATCGCCAACGGTCAGGTCACTAATGACGCACAACCCACATTGAATGGTACCGCTCAGGCGGGCGCCACGGTGAGCATTTATAACAACGGGGCGCTGCTCGGCACCACCACGGCGAACGCCAGCGGAAACTGGAGCTTTACCCCGACAGGTAATTTGACCGAAGGCAGCCACGCCTTTACCGCCACCGCAACTAACGCCAACGGTACAGGCAGCGTCTCCACCGCCGCGACGGTGATTGTCGATACGCTGGCGCCCGGTACGCCGTCAGGTACGCTCAGCGCCGACGGCGGTTCACTTTCCGGGCTGGCAGAGGCAAACAGCACCGTAACCGTCACGCTGGCGGGCGGCGTGACGCTCACCACCACCGCCGGCAGCAACGGCGCATGGTCTCTCACCTTGCCGACAAAACAAATTGAAGGTCAGCTCATTAACGTGACGGCCACTGACGCTGCGGGTAATGCCTCCGGCGCGTTAGGCATTACCGCGCCGGTTCTGCCGCTGGCGGCAAGGGATAACATCACCAGTCTTGATCTGACTTCGACCGCCGTCACCAGCACGCAAAACTATTCGGATTACGGCCTGCTGCTGGTTGGCGCGCTTGGCAATGTCGCCTCGGTTTTGGGTAACGATACCGCTCAGGTTGAGTTCACCATTGCTGAAGGTGGTACGGGCGACGTCACCATCGATGCCGCCGCAACGGGAATCGTGCTTTCGCTGCTCAGTACTCAGGAGATTGTGGTACAGCGCTACGACACCAGCCTCGGCGCCTGGACGACGATCGTCAACACCGCCGTTGGCGACTTCGCGAATTTGCTTACCCTGACCGGGAGCGGCGTTACCCTGAACCTGAGCGGCCTGGGCGAAGGCCAGTACCGGGTACTCACTTATAACACCAGCCTGCTCGCCACCGGGTCATATACCAGCCTGGATGTCGACGTACACCAGACCAGCGCAGGTATTATTAGCGGGCCAACCATCAGTACCGGCAACGTCATGGCTGATGATACCGCGCCGACGGGCACCACGGTCACCGCCATCACCAACGCCAACGGCGTCAGTACGCCGGTCGGCGCGGGCGGCGTGGATATCCAGGGGCAATACGGCACGCTGCACATTAATCAGGATGGCAGTTACACCTACACGCTGACTAAGCCCACGGCAGGATACGGACATAAAGAGAGCTTCACCTACATCATCACCCAGAATGGCGTCGGTAGCAGCGCCGCGCAACTGGTTATCAATCTGGGTCCCGCGCCTGTACCGGGCAGCGTGATAGCGACAGACAATAACGCCTCGCTGGTCTTTGATACTCACGTTAGCTACGTCAACAACGGTCCCTCGACGCAAAGCGGCGTCACGGTATTAAGCGTCGGACTTGGTAATGTACTGAACGCGAATCTGCTTGATGATATGACTAATCCGATCATCTTTAACGTTGAAGAAGGCGCTACGCGAACCATGACGTTACAGGGAACCGTCGGCGGCGTCTCACTGGTTTCCACGTTCGATCTGTACGTTTATCGCTTCAACGATGCCATTCAGCAATATGAGCAGTTCCGGGTGCAAAAGGGCTGGATTAACACCCTGCTGTTAGCCGGACAGTCCCAGCCGCTGACCCTGACGTTGCCTGGCGGCGAATACCTGTTCGTGCTGAATACCGCCAGCGGCATTAGCGTCCTCACTGGCTATACGCTGGCGATTTCTCAGGACCACACCTATGCCGTTGACAGTATCACCGCCAACACCACCGGCAACGTACTGTCCAATGATGTCGCCCCTACGGACGCCCTCCTCACTGAAGTAAATGGCGTGGCGATTGCGGCGACCGGCACGACGGAGGTAAACGGGTTGTATGGCTCGCTCATCATTGACGCAAGAGGCAACTATACCTACACGCTGAAGAACGGCGTCGGCGCCGACAGCATTAAAACGCCGGACAGCTTTATCTATACGGTCAAAGCGCCAAACGGCGATACCGATACGGCCTCGCTCAATATCACGCCAACCGCCAGGGCGCTGGATGCGATTAATGATGTCAGCGATACCCTTAGCGTCGCCACGCTTCAGGATACCGCTGCCTGGCTGGACTCCAGCGTCGGCAGCGCCAGTTGGGGGCTACTCGGCAAATCGGGCAGCGGGAGCGGCACCTTTGACGTTGCAACGGGCACCGTACTTAAAGGCGCGTCACTGGTCTTTGATGTCTCCACGCTCATTACGCTGGGCAATCTGAATATTAGCTGGGCCATTCAGGAGAACGGGACCGTCATACGCAACGGAACCGTTCCGGTGGCGAATATCACGCTGGGCAGCGCGACGGTGACCGTCAACCTGAGCGGCCTGGAGCTGGATGCCGGAACGTACACGCTTAACTTTACCGGCACCAATACCCTGGCCGGGGCGGCGACGATCACGCCACGCGTCATCGGCACCACCGTCGATCTGGATAATTTTGAAACGTCCGGAACGCATACCGTTCTCGGCAATATTTTTGACGGCAGCGATGCGGCGGGGGCGATGGATCAGCTTAATACGGTGAATACCCGCCTGAGCATTAGCGGGTATAACGGCAGCGCCGCCACGCTGGACGCCGCGGCGAATACCACCAGCGCCACGATTCAGGGACATTACGGCACATTGCAAATTAACCTCGATGGCGCTTACACCTACACCCTGAATAATGGCGTCGCGATGTCGTCCATCACCAGTAAAGAGGTCTTTACCTATCAACTGGATGACAAGATGGGTCATACGGATAGCGCCACATTGACCATTGATATGGCGCCGCAAATCGTCAGTACCAACCAAAACGATGTTCTCATCGGCTCCGCCTATGGCGATACGCTGATTTACCACCTGTTAAACGGCGCGGACGCGACCGGCGGCAACGGCGCCGATCGCTGGCAAAACTTCTCTACCGCGCAGGGCGACAAGATCGATATCCACGAACTGCTGACCGGCTGGGATCACCAGGCGGCGACGCTCGGTAACTTTGTTCAGGTTCATACCAGCGGCGCCAATACGGTGATATCCGTCGATCGCGACGGCGCCGGCAGCGCGTTTAAATCAACCGACCTTGTCACTCTGGAGAATGTGCAGCTCACGCTAAATGATCTGTTGCAGAACAACCACCTGATAACCGGCGGTTGATAAAAAAGCCCCGAACGCCACGACGTTCGGGGCAACAAGCGGTGATATTTAAAAGGGATAAACTATGGGAAGAGTCGCGCCTGTCGCCATCGTACTGGCATTTGCTTTGTTTCATCACCAGCCCCGGGGCGCAGAAGCGCCGCCAATGATTACATCCGAAGGATTAGCAACGGACCAGATGCTTCCTTCGCTGGATGGCTCCGCCGCTGAGTTGCCGCTCAGCGCCGCCGCGCCGGGCAACCTGACGCTTAATGACGCGGTCAATCGCGCCGTTAGCTGGCATCCTTCTATTCGCGAAGCCGTCGGCAAACTGCTCGCACAGAATGAACAAATAGAGGTCGCCAAATCGAAATATTATCCGCAAGTCAGCGCTGGTGTGAACAATGGGTACAGCAATACCTACACCGATCACGGGTATAGTCCCTCGCTGGTGCTGTCGGTATCGCAAATGCTTTATGACTTCGGCAAAGTGGCAAGCCAGGTTCGCGCCGAAACCGCAGGCGCAGCGCAGCAACAGGCCAATGTGTTGCTCAGTATTGATACCGTCGCGCACGAAACCGCCAACGCTATTGTACAAACGCAGAGCTGGCAGCAAATGGTAGACGCGGCGGAAGAACAGCTCGTCGCGCTGGACAGCATCGGTAAACTTATCCGGCAGCGCAGCGATGAAGGCGCTACGTCGCTATCTGACGTAGTGCAAACCGAAGCCAGAATCGAATCCGCCCGCTCGCAACTGGCGCAGTATCAGGCCAATCTCGACAGTGCGAAAGCCTCACTGATGAGCTGGCTGGGCTGGAATTCGCTTAACGGCATCAATAATGACTTCCCGGCGAAACTTGCTCGCAGCTGTGAGACGGCGACTCCCGACGATCGGCTGGTGCCTGCGGTACTGGCCGCCTGGGCGCAGGCCAACGTTGCGCGGGCGAATCTGGACTATGCCAGCGCGCAAATGACGCCGACGATTTCGCTCGAACCTTCCGTACAACATTATCTTAATGATAAATATCCCAGTCATGAAGTACTGGATAAAACCCAGTATTCCACCTGGGTAAAAGTTGAGATGCCGCTTTACCAGGGCGGAGGGCTGACTGCCCGACGCAACGCCGCCAGCCATGCGGTAGACGCGGCTCAGTCGACCATTCAGCGCACCCGGCTTGATGTCCGCCAGAAACTAATGGAGGCGCGCAGCCAGGCAATGAGTCTTGCCAGCGCGTTACAAATCCTTCGTCGGCAACAGCAGCTTAGCGAACGTACGCGCGAACTGTATCAGCAACAATACCTTGACCTCGGTTCCCGCCCGCTGCTCGACGTGCTTAATGCGGAGCAGGAAGTTTACCAGGCGCGTTTTGCCGAACTGCAAACGGAAAGCCAGTTGCATCAGTTGCAACTGAACTGTCTGTATAACACCGGCGCGCTTCGTCAGGCGTTCGCGTTAAATCATCGCAGCATTCAATCCGTGGAGATCCAGCCATGACCCGCGCCGCCCCCGATGTAGAAGAGGTACTCAGTGAGCGCGCGCTAAGCCAATGGGCGCAGGCCATCAGCCATGTCGCCGGTCATTATCGCGTTGCCTGTTCTCCCGGTTCAATTCAGGCCAACGCCCCGTGGTTTAGGGGTAAAAGCAGAACGACCGCCTTAACGCAGCTCGCGCGGCAGGCGGGTTTATCCTTTCATGCGCCGGACATAGACAAAACGGCATTTAGTCAGTGGCGATTGCCGTTGGTTGTCGAGCTCCGGGACGGGCAGTTATTGGTCATCGAGCATGTTAATGGCGAAGATGCGGTAGACGTTTTTGTGATTGAAGAAGAGGGTCAGCGTAACCGCCTGACGCTCAGCGAGTTATTGCCGGAGATCCTCTATGTTGCCGCGCTACGCCCGCTATCGGCGCTCAAGGATAGCCGCGTCGATCGCTATATCTCCCGCTTTAAACCCGACTGGATGCGCGAGCTGGTTCTGCAGGATATTCGCCCTTATTTACCGGTAATGGTCGCCGCCTTTCTGATTAACGTGCTGTCGCTGGCCGGGATTGTGTTCTCTATGCAGGTTTACGATCGAGTGATCCCCGCTCAGTCATATCCTACCCTGTACGTGCTCTCCTTCGGCGTGCTGGTAGCGGTGCTGTTCGGTTTTCTGCTGCGTGAAGCGCGTACGCACATTATGGACGTGCTCGGTAAACGCGCCGATATGCGCATTTCCGATCGGGTATTCGGTCATGCGTTAAGGCTGCGCAACAGCGCTATCCCCCGTTCCACCGGCAGTTTTATCTCGCAGTTACGCGAACTGGAGCAGATCCGCGAGATGATTACCTCTTCAACGCTGGCGACCATTGTCGATCTGCCTTTCTTTTTCCTGTTTATGGTAGTCCTGGCGATTATTGCCCCACCGCTGGCATGGATAGCGCCCGTGGCGGCTCTGCTGATGATCCTGCCGGGCGTCGCACTGCAAAAAAAACTGGCTGTCCTCGCCAACCAAGCCGCCCACGAAGCGACGCTACGCAATGCAGTCTTGGTCGAAAGCGTTCAGGGGCTGGAAGATATTAAACTGATGCAGGCGGAGAACCGCTTTCTTCAGCAGTGGAATAGCTATATCCGTATTACCGGCGAGTCGGGTCTACGCACCCGCAAACTCACGCAAAGGCTTATCAGTTGGGGGATGTCGGTACAAAGTCTGGTGTATGCCGCAGTGATTATGTTCGGCGCGCCGATGGTCATTGAAGGCAGTATGACTACCGGCGCCGTGGTCGCCGCGTCGATGCTCGGCTCACGGATGATCGCGCCAATGGCTAACCTGTGCGGCGTGCTGGCGCGCTGGCAGCAGGTGAAAGCGGCGAAGATGGGTCTCGACAACATTATGCAACTGCCCACTGAGACACAGCATGACGATAGCCTGATACACCGCGACATCCTCCACGGGCATTACCTCTTTGAAAACGCTCAGTTTCGTTACCATAACGACGATCAACGCATACCGCTGCGCCTCGTGCGTCTGGAGATCATGCCAGGCGAGCGGATTGCGATACTGGGGCGTAACGGTGCGGGTAAATCCACACTTTTACAGGCGATGGCGGGCGGCCTGGAGATGATTCAGGGAGATGCCCGGCTTGATAATCTCAGCTTGTCGCACATCGATATGGCGGATTTACGCCGCAACATCGGCTTTCTTAGCCAGAACGCGCGGCTTTTCTTCGGCACCCTACGAGAGAACCTGACGCTCGGCGCGCCGCACGCCAACGATGAACAGATTTTTGACGCGCTCGAAGTCAGCGGCGGCGCCGTCTTCGTCAGGCGGCTGGCAAAAGGGTTGGATCATCCCATTATGGAGGGTGGTAACGGCCTGTCCGGCGGGCAGCGTCAGTCCCTGTTGCTGGCGAGAATGCTGCTGCGCTCCCCCAATATTGTGCTACTTGACGAACCCAGCGCCTCGCTGGACGAGCATACGGAACGAGAGTTTATTCAGCGGTTACATCAGTGGCTTGGCAATCGAACCCTGGTCGTCGCGACGCACCGGGTACCAATACTGGAGCTGGTTGAGCGTGTCGTTGTCCTGAAAGAAGGACAACTGGTGATGGATGCGCCAAAAGCGCAGGCGCTTAACGCGGATCGGATGCAAAGTCACCGTCGGGAGTGGAAAAATGAAAATCAATCAGCATGATGCCGCGATGGACGATCCCGATATTCAGCGTGAACGGGCGTTTTCCGGCGCGGGTCGTATTGTTCTGATCTGCTCACTGTTATTTCTCATTCTCGGCATCTGGGCGTGGTTTGGCCGACTGGATGAGGTTTCCACCGGCAACGGGAAAGTGATCCCCAGTTCACGCGAACAGGTTCTGCAGTCGCTGGATGGCGGCATTCTGGCGCAGTTGACGGTGCGGGAAGGCGACAGAGTTCAGGCTAACCAGATTGTCGCCCGGCTTGATCCGACGCGTCTGGCGTCCAATGTGGGTGAAAGTGCGGCAAAATATCGAGCTTCACTCGCCTCCAGCGCACGGTTAACTGCGGAAGTCAGCGACTTACCTCTCGCCTTCCCCGCTGAGCTGAACGGCTGGCCGGATCTGATTGCCGCAGAGACGCGTCTCTATAAAAGCCGCCGCGCACAGCTGGCCGATACCGAAGCCGAGCTACGGGATGCGCTGGCGTCGGTTAATAAAGAGCTGACCATTACCCAGCGGCTGGAGAAAAGCGGCGCGGCCAGTCATGTTGAAGTGCTACGCCTGCAACGACAAAAAAGCGATTTAGGCTTAAAAATTACCGATCTGCGCTCACAATATTATGTGCAGGCACGCGAAGCGTTATCGAAAGCGAACGCTGAGGTCGATATGCTCTCCGCCATTTTAAAAGGACGCGAGGATTCCGTCACCCGCCTCACCGTGCGTTCGCCGGTACGCGGCATTGTTAAAAATATCCAGGTCACGACGATTGGCGGCGTGATCCCGCCTAACGGCGAGATGATGGAGATAGTGCCGGTAGACGATCGTCTGCTGATTGAAACCCGCCTTTCGCCGCGTGATATCGCCTTTATTCATCCCGGCCAACGCGCATTGGTTAAAATTACTGCTTACGATTACGCCATTTACGGCGGGCTTGACGGCGTGGTGGAGACCATTTCACCGGACACCATTCAGGATAAAGTGAAACCGGAAATTTTCTACTATCGCGTGTTTATCCGCACCCACCAGGACTATCTACAAAATAAATCAGGACGCCGTTTTTCGATTGTTCCAGGCATGATCGCCACGGTGGATATCAAAACCGGTGAAAAAACCATTGTCGACTATTTAATCAAACCGTTTAATCGCGCGAAAGAAGCGCTGCGCGAGCGGTAAATCGTTGAAGATAAGAAGATACGGGGGCTGGTCACGCATGTCACAAGTCTGTTATACTTACCTTACACATTGGGGCTGATTCTGGATTCGACGGGATTTGCGAAACCCAAGGTGCATGCCGAGGGGCGGTTGGCCTCGTAAAAAGCCGCAAAAAAATAGTCGCAAACGACGAAAACTACGCTTTAGCAGCTTAATAACCTGCTTAGAGCCCTCTCTCCCTAGCCTCCGCTCTTAGGACGGGGATCAAGAGAGGTCAAACCCAAAAGAGATCGCGCGGATGCCCTGCCTGGGGTTGAAGCGTTAAAACGAATCAGGCTAGTCTGGTAGTGGCGTGTCCGTCCGCAGGTGCCAGGCGAATGTAAAGACTGACTAAGCATGTAGTACCGAGGATGTAGGAATTTCGGACGCGGGTTCAACTCCCGCCAGCTCCACCAAATATTGATGTACTGAAGTTCAGTAAAGTCTACTAAGCCCGTATAGCACAAGCTCTGCGGGCTTTTTTACGTCCATTGCCGCCTGGTGAGGATTGCAGAGAACCTTACGGACACTGGAGTCAAATGACGCGGTGGGTAAAGCGGCTGCGCAATGGGTGACAGGGCAAAACGCCAAAAGTCTCACCAATAACTCCCGAAAGAATTGGAATACGAGAGTCAAAGAAAATAGAACACTCACTGAGAGTCCTGCCTGGCTGGGGCAAAGCTCGCAGTCAGACTGTCGAGCATAAAGATAAGCAGTTGCCCGTGAGACGCCAGGATGTTGGGCTACGGTATCCATAGATTTACGAAGATTCAGCAGACCTTCTTTGCGAAGCTTAATGATCAATTCTTTTCTGTCAGGTGCTTTAAGCGTCCTGGCCGTAGTGGCACGAGCAGCGGCGAAACTATCTATGCGCTGTCGAATGGTCTCTGTTCCTCCAGGAGCAATATTTTCTCACGGAATTTTTTATTACCGTAGGCGTTATTCAGCGTAGTCCGAAGACGTGATCCTGCTCACCCAGTCAAACATAACTTGCATATGATTGCCATTGGATTTCCTCACACCAACCTGACACGCATTTACGCCTGTCGTTTTGCCAGTCAAAACCTGTCCATACTTCATATAGATTTTGATACCGACTCCCTGTTTATAGCACTTATTGCAAATCGAGAAATAATCTCTTCTTGATGGAGTATATTGCTGAAGATTAAATTCGTCAGCCGGCACCAGCGAAAGATTAAAAGCGTCATTACCTGATAATTCTTCAAGAATTGCCAGAGACTCTAATTTAACTTCAATGCGCTTATTTCCTTTAGGTTTATCCGAAGCCAGAATCAAATTTTCCCTCGGATTAAACTTCGCAATGTAGCCTGTGATTATCCGGGCATTATTACTCACCAGTCGAACAGGGATATCATTAAAACGTAGAAATTGAACTCGACGAGCAAGCATAGAATAATCCCGCGGCCATATTTCAGCCTCTCGCCCGTAGGAAATATCATTTACAGCTATACATTCCATAAAGATATATTCATCTATGCTGAATGAAAAAGCCCCGGATTCACGGGGCTGAATAAAACGAAATAAATTAACGTAACAGAGACAGCACGTTCTGTGGGACCTGGTTAGCCTGCGCCAGAACGGAAGTACCGGCCTGCTGCAGAATCTGCGCGCGAGACATGTTGGAGACTTCGGTAGCGTAGTCGGAATCTTCGATACGGCTACGGGCAGAAGACAGGTTATTTACGGTATTGCCCAGGTTGGTGATAGCGGAGTTGAAACGGTTTTGAACCGCACCCAGGTCAGAACGCAGCGCATCCACCTGCGCCAAAGCAGCATCAATTTTCTGCAGCGGGTTTTCAGTGGTTTTAGCGGCTGCTTCCGCCAGCTCTGGCTGTGCTTTGAAATCATGACCAGCGGCTTTGCTGGCATTGTAGGTTTTACCGTCAATAGAAACGACTTCAGTTTTACCGTCTGCGCCACCCAGTTGGTTCAGGGCAGTTTTGGTAGTACCGTCAGCTGCGGTGTAAGACGTGGTGTTAACACTGAAGCTACCATCTTTTTTCTGGGTAGCGGCATAGTAATTATCGCCCACCTTTACAGCGTAACCGCCATCAATCGTCTTACCATTTTTATCGGTGTAAGACATTTTGACAACCTGGGCAGCAGCAATTTCTGGGTCTGTAATCCCGCCAGATTTAAGGGAGGTTTTGAGATCTGTTGATAATGGTAATGGATTTTTTTCTTCCTGAGTTTTTGTTACTTCTACCGCACCAGCTGGTTTACCCGCCTCCATAGCCGTACCAGCGGTCATAGACACCTTACCATCATCGGCGACATTTACTTTATAGAAGCCATTTTTACCGTCATCAGGGGTGGTCAGACCGGTAACTTCAACATAGTAGTTTTTGCTAGCACTATCATAATAAACTTTGCCATCTTTTATTGCTGCAGTACCTGTTGTAGCACCAGTGCCTGCTTTAAGGGCTGCGTCTTTATTAAGATCAGTAATATCTAAATTGGCAGCTACTGTCACAGCCTTACTATCTACATCATACGCTTTCTGCACGTTCAGTGAATCCAGGCCCAGGGTCTGAGAGTTGATCTGCTTCAGATCGATATCGATAGTTTCACCGTCGTTGGCACCAACCTGGATGGTCAGGGTGTTGTCCTGCGCCAGGACTTTCACGCCGTTGAACTGAGTCTGGCCGGATACACGGTCGATTTCGTTCAGACGCTGGGTGATTTCAGCCTGGATGGAGTCGAGATCAGACTGGGAGTTGGTGCTGTTAGCAGACTGAACCGCCAGTTCACGCACACGCTGCAGGTTGTTGTTGATTTCGTTCAGCGCGCCTTCAGTGGTCTGCGCAATAGAGATACCGTCGTTAGCGTTACGGGAAGCCTGAGTCAGACCTTTAATGTTCGCGGTAAAACGGTTAGCAATTGCCTGACCTGCCGCATCGTCTTTCGCGCTGTTGATACGCAGACCAGAAGACAGACGCTCGATAGCGGTGCCCAGTGCGGACTGGGATTTGTTCAGGTTATTCTGGGTCAGCAGCGACAGACTGTTAGTGTTGATTACTTGTGCCATAAAATTTTCCTTTTGGAAGGTTTTTGATAAAGCAATCTCCCATGAGAAAAGCGACTAAAATTCTTCCTTATCTGATGTAAAGGAGAAAATCATGGCTACTATTGGGTATATTCGGGTGTCAACAATTGACCAAAATATCGATTTACAGCGTAATGCGCTTACTAGTGCAAATTGTGACCGCATTTTTGAGGACCGTATCAGTGGCAAGATTGCAAACCGCCCCGGCCTGAAACGAGCGTTAAAGTATGTAAATAAAGGCGATACTCTTGTCGTCTGGAAATTAGACAGACTGGGCCGCAGCGTGAAAAACCTGGTGGCGTTAATATCAGAATTACATGAACGTGGAGCTCACTTCCATTCTTTAACCGATAGTATTGATACCAGTAGCGCGATGGGGCGATTCTTTTTTCATGTAATGTCAGCACTGGCCGAGATGGAGCGAGAATTAATTGTCGAGCGAACCCTTGCCGGACTGGCTGCCGCCAGAGCGCAAGGACGACTGGGAGGGCGCCCTCGAGCGATCAACAAACATGAACAGGAACAGATTAGCCGGCTATTAGAGAAAGGCCATCCTCGGCAGCAACTAGCTATTATTTTTGGTATTGGCGTATCTACCTTATACAGATATTTTCCGGCAAGCCGCATAAAAAAACGAATGAATTAAAATAAAAATTACAACAGGATGGATATAACATTTTTGTAATACAGACGTATGGCATAAATAAACCGGAAGGGTATACGAAAAAGACAGCATCTAATTAAAAAGAGAAAAAATTCAACGCATTAACTTATATAGTGTAGCGCGCTCACGATAAGGCCTATGTTACATCCAGCTATAGACGACATCGCTCAAAACACTACCAGACACAGTATTCACCTGGAAAGGCTTTTTAATCAAAATGTTAGATGTAAGCAATTACGGACAGAAAAAATAGTAAAGTTTATGCCTCAAGTGTCGATAACCTGGATGACACAGGTAAGCCTGGCATAACATTGGTTATCAAAAACCTTGGTTTTCAAGAACCAATAAATCGTGTGGCTAATGCGCTATAAAAATCGCAGAGCGGTGACGATATCCGCATAAGAAGCTGTTCGTTCGCAACATTCGAACGGTAACGTAAAGCTGGTTTCATTGGTTAATGAAGACGAAGGGGACAAAATTACTACAGAGTTGATACCACAGAGATAGTCCAGGCTCGCAGGTGATACGGGATTTAACGCCGGAAAGTCTGCACAGAACACGATCTGCGAGAGCGTTCAGAATTCTGTGTCACGTTAAAAATTCTACAGCGTCATCACATTATTCAGCCGCCCTTCAAAATAAATCGCCAACTGCGACAATGTCA